>JAKAFQ010000267.1 GCA_021817875.1 Pseudomonadota bacterium | reverse complement strand
CTCGGTCATGAGCGCCATGGTGCGCTGCACCACGTCAGCGTCGGTCCACGGGGTTGGACAGATTTCGACTAGTGGGATCAGATGCGGAGGATTGACCGGATGGACGACGAGCACTCTGCTGCGGTGGGTCAGATCCCCGGCGAACTGCGACCCGTGCAAGGCGGATGTCGAACTCGCCAGAATCGCCTCGTGCGGGGCGAGCGCATCCAGTCTCTGGAAGAGTTCGCGCTTGACGGGCAAGGATTCCGGCGCGCTTTCTTGAATGTAGTCGGCGCCGCTAATTGCGTCCTCAATGGTGCTGCAGCTCTGCACTCGCCCGTGGGTGGCGTTCTTTTCCTCATCCTTGTCGCGCAATGACGATTTCTCGAGTTCCTCCTCGATCAGACTGATTGCGCGTGCCGCATTGGCGGGTTCCGGATCCCATAAGCGCACCACACATCCGCCGCGCGCAAAGGCGACCGCCCACGAGCGCCCGACGATACCTGTCCCAATGCACGCAATTTGTCTTGCCCGCCCGATGAATCTCATCGTCGTATTATATGCAAAAATTCGCGAGACACCAGATAAATCTCACTCAAAATACCCCATTCAGGCCAAAACTGTATACAATCTATCCGGTGAGGTTCCAGAGCCAGAACTTGCGGTTGCACGTTGCGTCACTGCCTGCGGGACCCGGATTTGGCCAGTGATCGTCAGCAATTCATTGACTCAAAAGTGGGCTGATCACCGCCATGGCGCAGACGCTGCTTGATCGAATCTGGGCAGCTCACGAAGTCGTGCCCGAGACCAAGGATGCTCCGGCCGTCCTTTATATCGACCTGCACTTGATCCACGAGGTCAGCACGCCTCAAGCGTTCGAGGCGCTGGCGGCGCGCGGGCTCAAAATACGCCGTCCTCAGCGGACCCTCGCAACGCTGGATCACAGTACACCTACTCTGCGGGCTCAGCTGCTCGGTGACATCCCTTTAAGCTCTAACGCCATCGCTGATCAAATTAATCGGTTGCGGGAAAACACACGCAAATGCGGAATTGAGCTGTTCGATCTGGAAGACGATCGCCGCGGGATCGTGCATATCATCGGACCGGCGCTCGGTCTGACCAAGCCGGGCATGACATTGGTCTGCGGTGACAGCCACACCAGTACCCACGGAGCCTTCGGCGCATTGGCATTCGGAATTGGCACGACTGAGGTCTTGCACGTGCTCGCCACGCAATGCCTGCTTCAGCGCAAGCCGCGGGTGATGGCCATTAACGTTTCCGGACGCCTTGCCCATGGCGTAACGGCGAAGGACCTCGTCCTGGCGCTGATCGGCCGTCTGGGCATGGACGGCGGAACCGGCGCGATATTCGAATACCGCGGTAGTGGAATAATCGGTCTCACGATGGAACAGCGCCTGACAGTCTGTAACATGTCGATCGAGGCGGGCGCCCGTGCTGGATTGATCGCGCCGGATGAAACGACGATTGCTTATCTGCGAGGCCGGCCCCGGGCGCCCACCGGAGAGGCCTGGGATGCGGCGGTCGCACAGTGGCGCACTTTGCGCTCGGACGTGGATGCACGGTTCGATTCGGAATTTAACTTGGATGCAACCGTCATCGAACCGATGATCACCTACGGCACCAACCCAAGCATGGTGATGGAGATCAACGGCGTGATTCCTGAGCGGGATGACCATCCGATGAAAAAAAGAGCGTTGCGCTATATGGGATTCGCAGCCGGAGATCCTCTGCTGGGCAGGCCTGTCGACGTGGTTTTTCTTGGCAGCTGCACCAATGGTCGGATGGAGGACTTGCAAGCGGCGGCCGAAATTCTGCGTGGCCGCCGCATTGCCCGCGGGTTGCGCATGCTGGTCGTGCCCGGTTCCCAGCAGGTCAAACGCGCCGCCGAGCAACAAGGGTTGGCGGATATTTTTTTGGACGCGGGAGCCGAATGGCGCGAATCAGGATGTTCGATGTGTCTCGGAATGAATGGGGACACCGTCGGGGTCGGAAAGTACTCCGTGAGCACAAGCAATCGCAATTTCGAGGGTCGCCAGGGCCCCGGTGCCCGTACGTTGCTTGCGAGCCCCTATACCGCCGCCGCCTGTGCGGTACGGGGTTGCGTCGCCGATCCGCGGGAATTTCTGTGAGACGCAGTCGTGTCGGCAAAGCCTGCCGACGAAGGCACTATCCCCGGATTCAAGATGAGTGACGTGAAGGATTTTCAGCTATGCCGTAAGCCGCTGCATCGCTGCAAAGCAGAGTCCCTTTTCGCATGATGGACCACTGGCTGACTCGTAGTCGAAAGTTACTTCACAACAGAGACGCCGGATCGGTAGCGGGGAAGCTGGCGCCTTGCACGTGCCTGCGGCAACTCGACGAGTCGACTTGTCGCGCCGCCACGATGCTCGGAACCCGGCAACGCCTCTCGGTAAACACGCGGACATGAACCTATGTCGAGGGTAGTCGCATGAGTCAAATTGAGAATTTCCCCCATCGCGTCGTCGTGGTGACGGGTGCGAGTCGCGGAATCGGTCGTGGCTGCGCGTTGGCGTTTGGAGAGACCGGAGCCGAAGTCGTGCTCGTCGCGCGGAACCGATCGGAGCTCGAACAGCTCGCCGCAGAGATCCGCGAGCGCGGCGGCAACGCGCGCGTGATGCGGGCCGATCTGACTCTGGACTCGGAGGTGCGGCGATTATTCGATGGTCTCGGAAGGTGTGACGTGCTGGTGAATAACGCGGGCATGAACACTCCACAGCCCTTTCTCGAGGTGCAGCCCGAGAGTCTCGACGCTATGCTGCAGCTCAACGTGCGCTCGACGTTCCTGGTGGCCCAGGCGGCTGCCCGGCTGATGGTCCGTGCCGGCTCCGGGGTGATCGTCAATATGTCCTCGCAGATGGGCCACGTCGGGGGACCGCTGCGTACGGTATACTGCATGTCAAAGCACGCAATTGAGGGTCTCACCAAGGCCATGGCGCTCGAACTGGCCCCACTGGGCGTGCGGGTCAACGCTGTAGCGCCGACTTATGTGGACACGCCGATGACGCGTCCGTTTCTTGCCAGCGAGTCTTTTAGGGAGGATGTGCTGCGCAGGATACCGATCGGACGCGTCGGAACGACCGAAGAGGTTGCGGCGGCGGTCGTATTTCTCGCGTCCCCTGCCGCGAGCTTGATTACTGGAACAAGTCTGCTTGCAGACGGCGGGTATACGGCCCAGTAGCTCCTGACTTTGGAATTCGATGTCCCTGTGTGCGACGGAAGCGCTCTGAATCAGAGCTTTCGCCCCCATCGATTGCGTATTCAACCCTTCGGCGGGTGGTGGGGCCGCCGGGTACGTTTGTAGGCATCCCAGCTTGACTGCGGTGGAATCTTGAAATCCGCTTCGGTCGGCAGCTGCGACGATTCGCCCGGACAACGGTGTGCCCTTTGCCAGCCGCAGTGCTTTTTCCGGCCTGAGCAAACTGTCGGTGTGGCGGCTGCGCCTCGGGGAATCCCGGCCGACTCAGCTCCGGGATGTGATGGACAGAACGTGAGCGAGGCGAAGGAGAGCTTCCAGCAGTGGGTGCCGGAATTGCTCCGGGCGATCCACGACGGAAGGTACCGGCCGCCGCCAATCCGGCGGGTCTACATGCCGAAGCCCGGCAAAGCAGAGAAGCGCCCCTTGGGCATTCCCTGTGTAGCTGACCGAGCGCTGCAACGCAGCGTGGCTAAGGTGCTCTCGGCCATTTATGAAAAGGATTTCCTATCCTGTTCGTTCGGTGGCCGTCCGGGGCTGAGTGCCCATCACGCGCCTGCGACCCTCACTGAGGCAATTGTAGGCAGGTCCGTGAGCTATGTTCTGGAAGCTGACCTCAAAAATTTCTTCGGCAGTTTGGAACATAGTTGGCTCCTGCGCTTTCTCGAATGTCGAGTCGGAGATCCGCGTATTATCAAGCTCATCCGGCGATGGCTGAAGGCCGGTATCTTGGAAGAAGGGAAGTTGACACCGAACGAGATCGGTGCCCCGCAAGGCGGGTCGGTCAGCGTGTTACTAAGTAATCTGTCTCTGCATCAGGTTCTGGACCTGTGGTTCGAGCGGGTCGTGAAGCCTCGCCTTCGGGGCGAGGCATATCTGATTCGGCATATCGACGACTTCGTAATATGCTTCCAGTACCGGGAAGACGCCGAGCGGGTGCAGGTGGTTCTGAGCCAGCTGAGTAAGTTTGCGTTGGCCTTGGAACCGAGCAAGACCAAGCTGATCAGGTTTGGTCGAAGCGCCCAGCGGGAGGCGTGCACGAACGGGCAGAGGGCGGAGACATTCTCCTTCCTCGGCTTCGCTCACTACTGCACGCGTAACCGTAAGGGCGACTTCAAGCTTGGGCGCAAAACGGAGAAGTCTCGACTTCACCGGAGCATGCCCGGCTGACGGAGCTCATGCGCGAGATCCGGCACCGATCCCTGAAGGAACAGGTTGAGGCGATCAACCGAGGCCTTCGCGGCCATTATGCGTATTACGGTCTGGCCGTCAACTTCTGGTCCCCCCGCTCCGGGCACCCGAAATGCTCGGCTCGACGCAGCGCCTCCAGTCCGCCTTGCTGGCGCAGCCTCTCCCAGGGCATCACTGTCTGGCGTGAGACGCCCACCTGCCGTGCGACCTCCGCTTGCGGGTGCCCCGCAGCCAGCAGTCTCGCCCCGCGTCGTCGGCGTCGCTCCAGCTCCTTGCGCTTCTCTGAATGCTTCATCAGTACCCCGAATGTAACCATTCCGGGTACTTGGACCGCAAGGAGCACAAAAAATGTCACTCACTTACGCATTTCTCAATAGGTGCGCAAGGCCGAATTTATAAAGTGCGAGCCGAAAATCTATAGCTTGCGAGGGTTGGCTGGTGTGTAACTCACATGCCCAGAGAATTCTCGGACCACTGATCGAGCTCCACGGAGAATGTGGCTGCCCCTAGCCCCTTGAGGTAGTTCGCCACGGATTCAAGCCGCTTAAACTTCCGGGCATGACCGCGCTGCGCCTCTAAAAGCTGCTCGTCCAAGCCTTCTCGCATGACGAGCACAAATCCACCATCGATCCCTTTGGCGATGAGGGATCCGGCCTTCCCACTCCGGACGAGCTGGCGTAGTAGCGGAGTATCAATCATTTAACTTTGATTCTCCTAAACAGACATTTCGATAGTCCAAGTATGCTATACTGATCGCACAGCTGCAACCGATCCAAGCCAATCCAATAAAACTAATCGTTACACGGCAATATGCCCACACCTCTAAATTCTTCTGCGCCCACTGGAGACCCCGTCGCGCGGCGCCGTGAAATCTTGGCGCTTTACGGGAAGCTGCTGCCGTCGGCCCGAACAGGCCCGCTCTACAACGCGTTCTCGTATCCCACCAAGATTTCTCCGGAAGCCATCGCGGTGTACATCGCGACCCACACAGATCCTGGTGCAACGGTCCTCGATACGTTCGCAGGCAGCGGAACGACAGGCCTCGCCGCCAAGCTCTGCGACTGTCCCACACCGGAGATGCTCAGGATTTCCAACGAAATGGGCCTGAACCCGACGTGGGGCCCTCGTCATGCTGTGCTGTACGAACTCGGAGTAATCGGTAGCTTCGTTGCCGAAGTCATGTGCGACCCTCCTGACCCCGAGCTCTTCGAGCAGGAAGCAGCTGCTCTTGTTGCAGACGCATATTTAACACTTCGACCATTGCTCGAAGTTATTGATGATCAAGGAAAGCCAGGTATTCTGCGCCACGCTATTTGGTCCGACGTTCTGGTGTGCCCTCACTGTCGCGCCGAGCACTCATTTTGGGTTGCTGCGGTTGAACAGGTGCCTCTGCGGTTGCGCAGCGGGAATGAACCCTATCGATGTCCGGCCTGCAAAAGGCTGACCACAACGGACCAGGCAGGCCGAGCAACAGAAAAGGTGTTCGATCGACTGCTGAAGAAACGCATCGAACGCCGCAAGCGGGTGCTGGTGCGTATCTACGGGGTCACCGGAAAACGCAAATGGCAGCGACCGGCCCTGCCATCAGATGTCGTGCGACTGAAGAAAGCGAACTCATTCACAATGCCGCCGAAGACGCCGATCGCGAAACTTACTAAGCAGTACATATCTTAGGGACTATGATATTATTGGGACATGCGAGTCGACGGTCGAAAGGTCAGCCATGCGAAGCTCGAGGAGGCGCGCTTCGAGGCTGTCAGGCGGGTTCAGGCGGGCGA
>JAKAFQ010000266.1:5189-6195 GCA_021817875.1 Pseudomonadota bacterium | reverse complement strand
CAGGGTCTGCTCCTTTTCGTCATGCCCGCCGCCGAACGGCGCCGCGGCGCGGGCGCGGCCCAGCGCGTCGAGTTCGTCGATGAAGATGATCGAGGGCGCGGTTTGCCGCGCCTGCTCGAACAGGTCGCGCACCCGCGCCGCGCCGACGCCGACGAACATCTCGACGAATTCAGATCCGCTGATCGAGAAGAACGGCACGCCGGCTTCACCGGCGACGGCGCGCGCCAACAGGGTCTTGCCGGTGCCGGGAGGGCCGACGAGCAGCACGCCCTTGGGCGCTCGCGCGCCGAGCCGGCTATGTTCCTTCGGGTTCTTGAGGAAATCGACGACTTCCTTCAGTTCATCCTTGGCCTCGTCCACCCCGGCGACGTCGGCGAACGTCACCCCGGTGCTGCTTTCCATATAGACCTTGGCCCGGCTCTTGCCGATGGACATGAAGCCGCCCATACCCATGCCGCCTGCCTTGTCGGCGAACTTGCGAATCATGAAGTACCATACGCCGAAGAACGCGAGCGCCGGCAACACCCAGGACAGGATGTTCGACAGCCAGGTGTCCTTGTAGGCCTGCGAGTAAGTGACGCCGTAATGACCGAGTTCGGCGGCAAGTTGCGGGTCGACTCGCACCGCGACCACGATTTTCTTGCCGTTCTTGTCCGCGACCTTGAGGTTGCCGGTGATGGTCTGGTCGCCCACCACCACATCCGTGAATCTGCCGTCCTTCAAGTAGGTCTCGAACTGGCTGTACGGCACCGTCTGCACGTTGCTGTGCGACGACCACAAGCTCTGCAGCAGGAACACCAGGGCGATGGCGATCAACCAATAGCCGAGATGCACCTGGGCCTTCGGATCGATACGGGGACGCTTGTCGCCAGGTTTGGGCGTCTTGTTGGGCGGACCATCATCAGGCGGCATAGGCAGACTCCATCATCTGTGAATCCGAGGATCGATCCTTGTTTGGCTCATCGCCCACATGAACGGTCGCTGGCTGCCACTCGAACATGCCCGC
>JAKAFQ010000266.1:0-5179 GCA_021817875.1 Pseudomonadota bacterium | reverse complement strand
CCCTGCGGCAACCCGTCCCACGGCTCCTCGGTCAGAGGGACGCTCGCGAACAGCATCACCTCCTGCGCGGCGCCTACCATATCAATTCTGACGCCTGAGGACGTGCTCGCTTCATCGTCGACGCGACAAGTCCGCCTCAGGGAATACAACCCGGGTGGCGCCACCGTCCCGCCAGGCTGTATGCGTCGATGCCCATGCGCGAACAGTACATCGCCATCCGTATACAGGAAGTTTGCCGGCCCCAGTTCTCGAAATTCCGCCGCAACACCGCGGATGATCGACGCTCTATCTGCAACGGATGGCACCCCGCGATCCACCCAAAGCATCGAGAGAGCCTCGAGAAGAACGCAAAATGCGATTTCCGAATCGGTCTGGCCAATGGGATGAAATCGCTTCCAACGTCCCGCCATTCGCCGGTCGATCGCCGGAAGGTCGCCGTTGTGAGCGAAGACGTGCGCCCGCCCTCCCAATTCACGAACAAAGGGTTGTGTATTCCTCAATGAGATGGCGCCTTGGGTCGCTCGCCGAATGTGCGACAAGACGAGGTTGCTATGCTGCCCGTGCCGTTCGATGAACGAGACCCAATCGCTCCGGCCAGCGGGCTCCGGTTCCTTGTACAGGCGCACGTCGCATTCGTCGTAGAACGCCAAGCCCCAGCCATCGATCGGGGACCGACCAATGGCACCGTGCTGCGCAAAAATGCCCAGTGAAAACTGGATGTCGGTTGGCGCCATGCTCGACATGGCAAAGAGTTCGCACATCGTCGATGTGTTCCTTATCAAGCGCGGCGGCGGGCTCTCGACCGTTACTGGTGAAACGCGCGTGCGGCTTTGTTGATGCCTTCACCGATCATCGGATGAGGGAACGCCGTATCGGCGAGGGCGGCAGCACCGAGTCGCTGTTCCACGGCCAGCGCCAGCGGCGCGATCAATTGCGCGGCATCCATGCCGGCTATCTGCGCGCCGAGCAGGCGGGCATCTGCGCGTCTGAACACGAGCTTGATGAAGCCCAGCGTCTCGCCATAGATCTGCGTCCGCGAATCCCCCGCGTACTCGTAGCGGGTCACCGTGATGGCGTCCGCACCCAGTGCGGACGCCGCCTGCACGGAACTCATCCCGACGTGCGCCAATTCGGGTTCGGTGAACACGGTCATCGGCACGGCATTGAAATCCATCTGATCGACCGCCCGACCGCCCGACCGTCCGCCGCGATGCAGCGGGCCGCCACCAGGCTTTGTCGCACGGCCGAGTGAAACAGCATGCTCCTGCCGTTCACGTCGCCCGGTGCCCATACCTTCGGGTTGCCGGTGTGCAGAGTTTCGTCCACCACGACATGACCATGCTCCATCGGCATTGCGAGCAAGCCAGCGCCTTCCGGCAGAACTGCAACCCGCCCGGCGGCCATCAGTACCGCATCACCCCGCACATTTTGCTCGGTATCGTTTTGTCGATACCGCACCGAGTAGGTATCGCCATCGCGCGTGATGTCCAAGACCTGCGCCGCGAGTTCGATGCGCACGCGCTGGGCGATCTGGCTGCGCAGGAAATCCGCCAATTCGAGATCGAATCCCGGCAGCAACTGCGGCGCATATTCCAGCACCGTGACGGCGCTACCCAGCCCCTGCAGCATCGATGCGGTTTCCACACCAATATAGCCGCCCCCAATCACGATCAGATGGCTCGGCGGCGACAGATCGGCCCCGAGTCGAAACAGATCGTGCGAAGTCAGCGCCAGTGCTGCGCCGGGAATCGGCAACCGCGCCGGGCGCGATCCGATGCCGAGGATGAGATGATCGAAACGCAACTCATGCACGCCGCCGTCGGCCAGTTCGAGCCGCGCCGTATCGGGCCCCGTGATTACCCCACGCGCACTATAGAACCGAACCCGACTGCCGGAGATTTCCGCGCGGTGCTGGTTATAGCGCGTCCATTGCACGCGGTCCTTGTGCGCAAGCACCGAATGCCAGTCGACACCCGGTTTATTCCCCTGCAGACCAAAGCTGGCGAACTTGTCCGCCAGTCCGCGCACCAGCGCCGCCTCACGCACCGCCTTGGACGGCACGCAGCCCTCGGCCAGACAGTTGCCGCCGAGATTACCGACCGGATCCGCCATCACCACGGAATACCCGGCGTGGTCGAGAAAAAAGGCGGCTGGATACCCCGCGCCGCCCGCACCGAGGATCAGCACGTCGACACGATCAGCCTCCTTCATCGGGGGATCTCCGGGCAATCAATACATGGCCCGTGACGCGAGCGTCGTCGTTCGAAGACCGGTGCGATTTCAGTGGCTCTTCGTCGATCGGTGGATACATCCTGCCCATCGGAACAATCCTGCGCCCTCGCATCGGCCTCGTAAAGTCGGAGCCTCTGCCAATGTCGGGTGAGGCTGTAAAGACGTGAAATTCTGTCAAACACGTCCAACGCCGCCTCCACCTGGCCGGACGAGAGACCTGCAGGGCCCAAGTTCCCCGGTGCTGGCGTGAGACCCCGTACTTGAGACCTGCACGCTGGTCGAGCTTGCGCACAAAAACGCACCCGTAGCCGCTCCGTGGAGGGTGCATGCCGGATCGCACCAGGGACGACGGACAGAGGCGGCGGAGGTCATGCGCGAGAGTATCGGTACGGGATGATCGAAGTGCGTCGGGGCAACAGACTGCGAGCCATGCTGAATGCGGGCCGCGCGTCCTTGAGGAACGGCGAACCGCTGCTCGAAAGGCTTTGCATACCTGCGTGCAATCCGGACAATGGGCGGATGTCTCTGGTCACACTTCGCGATGCGCACATCGCCTTCGGCGAGCGGCCGCTCCTCGACGGCGCGCAGCTCGCGATCCGGGACGGCGAGCGGATCGGGCTGATTGGCCGCAACGGCACTGGCAAATCGACGTTGCTTGCGGTGCTCGCAGGACTGACGGCGCTCGATGCCGGCGAGTTGGCACTGCGTAATGGCTTGCGACTCTCGCTCGTCGAGCAGGAGCCGCAGCTGCCCGTCGCTGACAGCCTGCGTGACAGCCTGCGACTGCGTGGCCGCTCCACCGTTACGTCGACCGGCGCGCCGTCAGGGGCCATGCCCGTCGACGAGCGAGAGCATTGGCGGCTCGAATCACGCCTCGAGGAGTACCTCCATCGCTTCGGTGTGACCGGCACCGCTTCGCCGGAAACCTGCTCGGGCGGCGAGCGCAAGCGGGCAGCGCTGGCCCTGGCGCTGGCGCTGCAGCCGGATCTTCTGTTGCTCGACGAGCCCACCAATCATCTCGACATCGAGACCATCGAGCGCCTGGAGGAGATGCTGCTCAAGGTGCCCGCCGCCGTCATCATCAGCCACGATCGCGCTTTCCTGGATCGGGTCACGAGCCGCATCATTGAACTCGATCGCGGAGTTTTGCGCTCCTATCCAGGGAGTTTTTCCGCCTACGAAAGGCGAAAAGACGAGGAGATCGCGACCGAGGATGCCGCGCGGCGCCGCTTCGAGAAATTCTGGGCGCAGGAGGAAGTCTGGATCCGTAAGGGCGTCGAGGCGCGACGGACCCGCAACGAGGGGCGTGTGCGCCGGCTCGAGCGGCTGCGACAAGAGCGGGTGACGCGGCGGGATCGAATCGGGGCAATCCGCCTCACGCTCAACTCGGGGGAACGATCGGGCGACCTGGTTGCCGAGCTCGATGGCGTGAGCAAGCGCTTCGATGACCGGCCGATCGTCGATCAGTTGTCGCTGCGGATCATGCGCGGGGACCGTATCGGACTCATCGGAGCCAACGGCGCCGGCAAGTCGACCCTGATCCGGCTGATCCTCGGGGAGCTCGCCCCGGATGCCGGCACCGTGCGACTCGGAACCCGGCTCGCCATCGCGTACTTCGATCAGCTACGCGCCCAGCTCGATCCGGACGCCACGCTCGCCGAGGCCATCAGTCCGGGCTCGGAATGGGTGGAGGTCGGCGGCGAGCGCAGGCATATCATGAGCTATCTTGGGGATTTCCTGTTCCCCGCGCAGCGCGCCAACGCACCAATCCGGATGCTCTCCGGCGGGGAGCGCAACCGCCTCTTGCTCGCCCGCCTGTTTGCCAGGTCGGCGAACCTCATCGTGCTGGATGAGCCGACCAATGATCTCGACATCGAGTCGCTGGAACTGCTGGAAGAGCGGTTGCAGGATTATACAGGGACACTGCTGCTCGTGAGTCACGACAGACGATTTCTCGACAACGTCGTGACTCAGACGCTGGCCGCGGAGGGCGATGGGCGGTGGCGCGAATTCGTCGGCGGCTACAGCGATTACCTCGAGCAGCGACCGATGCCAGCGCCCGGTCGGGTCGAGGCAGTTCGCGCACCAGCGGCAGCGAAGTCGATGCGCGAGCGCTCTATCGGCGCGGTGTTCTCCAAAGTCAGGCTGAGCTACAACGAGCAACGTGAGCTCGAGGGCCTTCCGGAAGAAATCGAGGCGCTCGAGCGCGCACAGACCGAACTCGTCGCGCGCATGAGTGAGCCAGATTATCATCGTCAGGACGGCGCGGTGCTGCGCAGCGACCGACAGCGGCTCGAAGCGCTCGAGGCGCTGCTGCTGCAGCGATTCGCGCGCTGGGAATGGCTCGAGGAGAAGCGGTCTCGTTCGACTTAGGACGATTGCGGAAGACTGGACGCATAACGCACGGTCGTCCGGAGCACATCAAGGATCCGAATTGTGCGCAAACTCGCCTGCTGGCGGTTATCATCCGCAAATACTCGATCCGCCGTCGATGGGGATATCCGGATCAAATCCGTCCTGGCTCATCAAGCGGATGGTCGCGATACCGGCAGTCTCACCAGAGAATCTTGATCCGATCCCCGCGCCGGCCGCGAAAGACAAAGAGCTGCCCCGAGAACGCATCCTCGGCGAGTTGCGTCTGTACGAGACCAGCCAGGCCATCGAAGTCGTTGCGCAGGTCCGTCACCCCGCAGGCGAGCCACACCCGCACTCCCGAGGGCAGTCCGATCATCGCGTCGCCGCCAACACCTCGCGCAACATCCCGGCATCGACGCACCCGTGCACGCGCACCACGCGGTTCGCTTGGTCGATCTCGATCGTTCCGTCCGTCGCCACCGCCTTGACCCGCACGGCGGCGAATCGCGTCGCCTTCGCCTTCGCGCCCAATCGATCGCGGGCGTGACGACGTCGCCACGAGGTCAGCAGGTTCGCGCGAACGCCGAACCGC
>JAKAFQ010000265.1 GCA_021817875.1 Pseudomonadota bacterium | reverse complement strand
CTACGTCGCGGTTACACCGTGGCGAGGGTATCTCGGCTCCGTGACGACGAGTTTGAAGGCGGGCCAGATCATCCGTGATCCGGTGGTGGCGCAGCAGTTGTTGAAGGTAGGTGCGCCACTGCTTCGACAGGATGAAGCGGGTCAAATGATCCAGTGTCCGCATTGTCGGGTCTTATTCCCGCTTGGAGACGCTGGTGGCGCTGACAAGTGAGTCGAAAGTTTCTGTACGCCGGCATCTCTGCTATCCGGTAATTGGCCTCATCACGACTTCACCGGCCGGGGGCGCATTGGCTTCGGGGTTCATCGGGTACCGGTTCTTTCAGACTTATGGCCGGCTCGAGTTCAAGATGAACAACCTGGACCCGGTGGAGGAATCGATCCTTCTGGGCAACGCCATCGGCGCGGTAGCGCTCATTGGTCCGCAGCCGAATGCCGGCGATACCGTGTCGGTTACGCTCTCGAATGGCAATATCGCGTCCCCTCAGACGATTACCGCGACGGCCCCGGCGCCTGTCAATGGTGTCGATGCGCGGTTGACGCTGTGCAATCTCCTGGCCTCCGCCGCGCAGTTGAATCCCGTGCTCCAGGCCGCGGGCATCCTCGCGGTAACCCCTTTTGGAACTGGCCCTTATTCGCAGCAGGCAATTCCGGTGCCGCAGGTCGCATTCGAGAGCCCAGTTTCGTTCACCATCGCTGCTTCAGGTTCTGGTGCGCTTTACCCACAGATCACCTCGCACGGCACACAATTGCCGCCCGTGGCGTCCCTGGCTTCGGCTGCCTCACCCAACATCTCGACGCCGGTGTACGGGTATCTTCCGATTCTCGATGTCTTGGAAGGTGCGTATGCGGCGGCGAGCGGTAATCTTGATACGATCCAGGCGGACGTGTGGAAAGGCCGTTCGAATGAGCTTGGGCAGCGGTATTCCCTTTATCGAATGTGGCAAGGCCGGCTGGCGGATTTCCTGGGTGTTCCCCTCGATCCCGATCGAACATTGGATGCAAAGCGCCACGGGGCATTGAGCTATGCCTGACGCGGATCACATCCAGTATCTGATCGATCGAGGCCGCGGAATGGCCTCAAAGCATTTGGGCGTCAACTACGCGGTATATCGTCCGCTCACGACGAGCGGCGCGGCGAATTACCTGGACAATGTGAACCAGGTGAACGCCGGATGGCCCGTCTATTTCATGCAGAAGCCGGCCGGAGCGTTTCGGGGGTCCTTCGAAGGAACGAACGTCAAGATCCCGCTCTATGACATCATCGCGGACATGACCCCGTTCATCGTAGGGGATGTGTTCGTCAGTACTGACTCGGCGTATATCCCCTATGGTACAACGGGTTACGGGGCGGGTGCGACGCGGGTACCTTTTCCCACCGTCGAGATCGATGCGTTCTGCCTCGCATTCCATGGCCCGATCAAGAAGTCCATCGGCGCGCGGCTCGATCGGATTGCATCCATTTACCGCATGGCGGCGGCTCCCGCGAATGGGTATTTCTCGGCGGATACGAACGCGGCATCGCCGGTCGTGCTGTCGAACGGGGTGTTTTCCGTAGGGGCGGTCGGGGCGACGCCGGCACAGGTTCCGGTGGGTATTTCGGTCATGCCTCGATGGCGTGGCGAGTTGATCAAGTCCATTCCGACGACGAGTCAGGTGGTGGAGTATTTCATCTACGTGCCGCCGCTCAATGGTTTTACTTTCGAAGAGGGCGATCAGCTCGAGTTCCAGGACGGCTCACGATATTTCGTACAGGTACCGTATGAGCAGATGGTGGGCTTCTCGGGATCGCAGCTCGGCGTCGAGCGCGTGGGAATGCAGACCTGATGTTTGCGCGCGACGCCTACAATGTGCTTCAGGATCAGTTGGAGATCGCGGTTGCGGGTGTGACGCCGAGCCCTTCCGTATTCAATGGCTGGCCCACTGAGCAGGCACTGTTGAACCAGGTCGCCAAGAGTTCGAACAGCTTCATCAGTCTCTACGATTTTGGATTCTCACGAGATGATTCACGATTCTTGCTGAACGTCGTCAATGAAGTCGCCACCCCAGCGGGTATTACGAGCGCGGTTTCAGAGCCCCTGCTCAGCACGACGGTGACGGTGACACTTGGGGGAACGATTGTTACGAATGATGCAGTCTCAGTGGTGTTGGGGAACGGGCAGAAAGTCGAGACGGCGACCGCGACCGCGAGCGCCACGGACACGCCCACTACGATGGCCACGAAACTCGCCGCTGCGGTGAATGCGAGCTTGGCTTCCTGGGTGAGCGCCATTGCGAGCGGGGTCGTGGTGACCCTGACCAATCTCACGACGGCCCTTCTTCGGATTGCATCGAACGTCGGGAACATCGCGACGCGGTATACGGAAGTGGGTCGCTTGGTGCGTGATGTGCAGATCGATGTGTGGGCGGGGAGTGATGCGCAGCGCGTCGCCGTAGCGCGGCCCGTCGAGCAGCAGCTCGTATACCTCGATTCTCATTTCGGCGCGCAGGGGCTTTCGGGAACTGATGAGACCTGGGTACGGATCCGCAGAATGTCCGATCGGTTCATCGACGATGACGTGAACCGGGGGCTCTATCGGTGGTGCTTCCGGGGGACGCTCGAGTATGGGCAGACCGCGGAGGAAACCCTCTGGTCGGTCCTTTCCTTCCTGCCTTCGACCACCGGAAGTGTCACGGGAGTGTAGTTGTGCTAGAGTTCGGGATGCTTAAGAAGCGAGGATGAGATGCCACAGATACTAAGCTCTTCGAGCTTCAACAGCGCATCCCTGAGTGCGCCCGATGTCTATGTCGTCAACTCGCCGCCGCCGCCGCTCCCTTCGGGGGTGCAGACCAATATCGGCGGGGTCATCGGGACGGGCTCCTGGGGGCCGCTCAATGTGCCGGTGCTCATGGGCAGTCAGATGCAGGCCACCCAGTCGTTTGGGCTCCTTTCCTCGGCTTCGGTCAAGGGCGGACCCTCGGGTGGCGTGGATCCGTACGATCTGTGTTGGGCACTTACAAACGCATTTAATCAGTCACAAGGTTCGAATGCGCCGATCGGGATTTGGGGGGTTCGGGTCTCGGATGGCACGGATGTCGCGGCTTCGGTAACTTTGAACGACACGACGACCCCCACGCCGGCCTCGGGAGGGACCCTGAAAGCCCTTTATTCGGGCACCATGGGGAACTTGGTGAAGATCTCCATTGCGGCAGGGGGCGCGGCTAATACCGCCACTGTGACGCTCATGGGCTTTGCCAATGGGTACGTGGAGGTCTTCCCGAATCTGCCAACCAGTACCGGGGCGTTCTGGGCGGCTTTGTCGGCTGCGCTCGTCAACGGCATCTCCGGGGTGCGTGGACCTTCGCAGCTCGCCCGGTTCACGGTGGCGAGCTCGACGCATCCCCCGGCGCTCGGGGTTTTCGCTCTGGCGGGCGGACTCGACGGACGAAGCGCTGTCACCTCGGCGGAATTGCTCGGCTCGGATGCTTCCGCGCCGTACACGGGGGCCTACGCTTTGCAGGGGCTCACTCCGGCACCGAGTGAGTTCTGGGTTGCAGGACTCACGGACAATACCGTCTACGCGGCGCTACAGACGTTCGCGGATTCGATCGGGGCGCAGTTCTCATTCGTGTTCCCGACAGGTACCGACAGCTCGACGGCCGTGACGGATCTGCAAGGGTATGGCGTGGCCGATTACCAAGTGAACGCCCTCAAGGATTGGCTCTACGTCTTCGACTCTGTGAATAACCAGGTGCGTCTGACGGATCCCATCGCGATTGCGGTGGGACGAATCCTGACGCTCTCTCCGGAGGAATCACCGCTCAACAAGCCGGTGTATGGCGTGATCGGAACTGAGCGGTTCAACCCCTCGAGCGGGGTCAACCAGCCCTATTCCGACATCGAAGTCGGACAGTTGAACAGCGCCGGCATCATGTTCATCACGAACCCGTGCCCGGGCGGTTCGTACTTCGGATTCCGGACGGGCGTCAACACGGCGATGCAGACCAACCAGACTGAGGGTCCGGTCGAGTTTGCACGCATGACGAACTTCGAATCCTACACCATCGCGAAGATGAGCGGTCCTTACGTGGGGCAGCTCCAGTCGCAGAATCCGGGGGACAAGTTCCGCGCTTCCGTCCGAACCACTTTCAATTCCGAGTTCCAGCAGCAGGTGGAACAGGGGATGATCGACGGGTACAACGTGCAGTGCGATCTCGGGAACAATTCCGCCGCATCGATTGCAGCCCACATCTGCTACGTGTACATCACGCTGACCTATCTGTCATCGGTCTGGTACTTCGTGGCGCAGTTGACCGGTGGCACCACGGTCGTCACTTCCGGTTCCACTCTCACGTCCGCTTTGCAGGGGACCTAAATGGCAACGTTCGTCAGTAACGGTTTCAACCTTGGCCCGAATGCCTCGGTGATTCTCACGTATTTGCCGACTGGTCAGACGCTGCCGGCCGATGCGCTGGGACTTCTCATGGAAGTCACCGCGGAGCAGAAGGCCGAGGCCATCATCGCGGAGCCCATCACGGATGGCGGCAAGCCCGTCCTCGAGAACTACTTTGTGGGTTGGACCGGCTCGCTCAACTTCACCCGGGTTTTCGGCGGGTTGACCGGCATCTTCGCCACGATGTCCGCGTACTTCTTCGCAGGCGGGAGCCCGAAGTGGAATATCCAGGTGGGCGTGAGCAACATCGACGGATCCCTCGATGAGTATCTCTTCACGCAGTGCGTCTTCACGCGACCGCAGTTCGGCCGGTTCCGGGCGCGTGCGGCGGTGGAGCAGAGCCT
The DNA here is from genome assembly GCA_021817875.1 of Pseudomonadota bacterium. The sequence continues at coordinate 1,486 of JAKAFQ010000265.1, read as the reverse complement.
CACCTTCGATGCCCGGGACATGATCGTCGTGGCTGGTCCCCAGGCCCTCATCTCACAGGTAGCGTAAATGAGCGAACCTAAGCATCGCATCTCTGTTCGGCCGCCTGGCGCTCCGTCACCTTCGGTTGCGGAACCGGCGCCCGTGCCCACTGAGGATCCGATCGCCAAGGCGATTGCCTCTGTCCAGACGGCGCGGACGACGATGGAAGCCCAGGCGGTGGAGCTTCCCGATGGCCGGGTGGTGGAGATCGGGCTTCCGCAGCGCTCTGTCGCCGCTCTGGTGACGATGATCGCCGCGGAAGTGACCGAGGTGATGCAGGATGCGAGCACCACGGCCCGCCTGATGGCTCTCACAGCCCTGCAGCCGCAGATCGAGGCGCTCCTCTACGTGCGTTCGATCGACGGTGAGCGGATCATGGTGGGCAACGCCGCGCAGTACAAGGGCGTGGCGGATCGATTGACGGATGGAGGGATTCGCGCGGTCTTGCGGGCCATCCAACATTACTGGCCCACCCCATCGGCTGAAAACCTGCCGATGGTAAAAAAAAATATGCAATGACCCATCCTTCCGCACTTGCGTGGCAGCCACCGGGGGCCATGTGAGTTGGGCGGAAGCGTGCGCGATGAGCCCTCTCGAGCGTGCCGCGTTCATCTACGCGGCACGGGAAAGTGAGGGCTTTGTCGTGAATTGGGATACCGGGGAAATGTCGAAGCCCGAAGCGCCTCCACTGCCACAGAGAGGAGCGCATGTCTAGGTTCACCGGGCACGTCTATCGTTTTCGAAACTTCGCGGAGATGGCTGCGCATCTCGAGGACGCCGCGCGTATGGGCGTTCCCGAGGCGCTTCGCGCGGAGCTCGACGTGCTGGGCGGTCTCATCGAGAACCGGGCCAAGAGCTACTTGGGGCACCCGCAGAGCCAGGGACATGCTGGTTTCCCGCCCTGGCCCCCGCTCGCCCCGTCCACGCTGGCGCGAAAAGAAGCGAACACACCGGGTATCGAGTCTGGGGAGATGCAGGAGAGCATCCAGCACTTGGTCGTGAGTGACGAAGAGGTGCAGATTGGCACGAATGTGCCCTACGCCAAGTATTTCGAATATGGGACGGTGAGTCAGCCGGCGCGTCCTTTCCTCGAGCCTGCGGGATTGGAGGTGGTTCGGGAGCGCTTGGAAGATATCGGGGAAGCCGTCGTCGAAGGGATGATGGGGGGTCGGAGCATGGAGCGCTAGCACATGGCCGAGATGTTTGATGTTGGGATTAGTGTCTATTTAGCTTCGCGTATTACCGGCGATCTCATGCGGATTGCGGGTGGCTTTCGCAATGCCGACTTCGCCGTGCGTCGCATGGAGCAATCCATCACGATGCTGACGGCGCAGCATGAATTGCTCGGTCGCCGGATGCTCGTCACGAACCAGATCAATCAGGACAGCATCCAGTTGATGAAGGACCGTGAAACCGCGCTCCTCATGGCGGCGGACACGGAGTCGA
>JAKAFQ010000004.1 GCA_021817875.1 Pseudomonadota bacterium | reverse complement strand
ACCTGCCGCCGATCCTCAAGGAACTGGCGCTGTCGAAGCGGGGCATGGTCGTGGTGGTCGGCGGCACCGGTTCGGGAAAGTCGACGACGCTCGCGGCCATGGTCGGTTACCGCAACGAGAAGACGCGCGGGCACATCGTCACCATCGAGGACCCGGTGGAATTCGTCCACCAGCACAAGGGATGCGTCATCACCCACCGCGACATCGGGGTGGATACCGACTCCTGGCACGTGGCGCTGAAGAACGTGCTGCGCCAGGCCCCGGATGTCATTTACATCGGGGAAATCCGCGACCGCGAGACCATGGAATACGCGGTGCAGTTCGCCGAAACCGGACACCTGGTCTTCTCGACCCTGCACGCCAACAACGCCAACCAGGCGCTCGACCGCATCATCAACTTCTTCCCCGACGAGCGGCGCGAACAGCTGCTGATGGACCTGTCGCTCAATATCCGCGCCTTCGTCTCGCAGCGGCTGGTGCCGCGCGAGAGCGGCTCAGGCCGGATCGCCGCCGCGGAGATCATGCTCAACTCGCCGCTCATCCAGGACCTGATCTTCAAGGGCGAGGTGGTCAGGATCCGCGACGTGATGGCGCGCTCGAACCGTCTCGGCATGAAGACCTTCGATCAGGCGCTGTTCGAGCTGTACGAGGCCGGGCACATCTCATACGAGGACGCATTGCGCAACGCCGACTCGAAGAACGAATTGCGTTTGCGCGTGAAGCTCGAGAGCCGCCGGCAGGCACCCAAGCTCGAGGACGAGGGCCTGAGCATCGTGGACGAGCAGGAGGGCAAGACGCCGTGACGGAGAGCACCCTGATACAGCCGCCGCCGGAGCCGGCGGTCAAACCGGACAGCACGGGCGGATTCAGCACGCTGACCCCGGGCGCAGCGCCGCACATCAACACCCTGCCGCTTTTCCGGCTGATGGCCGAGCGCAAGGCGTCGGACCTGTTCTTCGCCTGCAACGCGCCCATCAAGATCAAGATCGAGGGGCAGATCCTGCCGGTCAACAAGCACGTGCTCTCGCCACAGATGGTGCGTCAGACCGCGCTTGCGCTCATGACGGCGGAGCAGCGAGAGCGCTTCGCGAACGAGCTGGAGATCGATTTCGCGATTTCCGAGCCCGGTCTCGGCCGCTTCCGGGTCAACGTATTCATGCAGCGCGGCTTTCCGGCAGTGGTGCTGCGCTATATTTCGGCGGAGATGCCGCGCCTCGATACCCTTGGACTGCCGGATGCCGTGGCGGATGTGGCCATGATGAAGCGCGGGCTGGCGCTGGTGGTGGGCTCGACCGGTTCCGGCAAGTCGACCACGCTCGCCTCGATGATCAACCTGCGCAACGAGACCGCCTCGGACCACATCCTGACGATCGAGGATCCGATCGAGTTTCTGCACGCCAATAAACGTTCGATCGTGAATCAGCGTGAAGTGGGACTCGACACCAGGTCCTACTCGCGGGCGCTGCGCGGCGTGTTGCGCGCGGCGCCGGATGTGATCCTGATCGGAGAGATCCGCGATCGCGAGAGCATGGAGGCGGCCATCCAGCTCGCGGGCACCGGGCATCTGGTGCTGTCGACGCTGCACTCCAACAACTGCGCCCAGGCGCTCGACCGCATCATCAACCTGTTCCCCTCCGAGCAGCACGCGCAGGTCTTCCTCGACCTGTCGCAGTACCTGCGGGGGATACTGGCGCAGCGGCTGGTCATGGGCAAGGACGGACGCCGGGTCGCGGCCGTCGAGGTGATGCTCAATACGCCGCACATCGCGGATCTCATCTGCAAAGGCGACATCGTCGGCGTCAAGGAGGCGATCGCCGCCGGCGGTGATCGCGGCATCCGCAGCTTCGATGCGGCGCTGCATGAGCTGTACCGGCAGGGCCGGGTGGAACTCGCCGACGCGCTCGCCAATGCCGATTCCCGCGCCAACCTGGAAGCGAAAATCAATTTCGGCTAAAACACACTCAGCGCGTCGAACACCGGGCCGTCGACGCAAACCCGCCGCATCGCATCCCCTTCCGGGGTGCGTACCCGCACCGCGCAACCCGCGCAGCCGCCGACGCCGCAGGCCATGAACTCTTCCAGAGACACCTGGCAGGGCACGCCGTGACGGCGCGCCAGCTGGCTGGCCGCGGCCAGCATTGGGGTGGGTCCGCAGGCGAACAGTTCCACTTCGGCCAACTCGCGCGCCGAGAGACACCGCAGCCATTCCTCGGCCAGTTCCGTCACGTATCCTTCGAAGCAGCCCGGGAAGCCCGACCGGCTGGCGAGCCGGCTCGCCACCCCCCATTCCTCGAGCAGCGGCATGCAGGCGATGGTGCCCGCCGGCATGCCCGCAACGACGATGGCCGAAGGGCGTGCCCGGAACGGGAAGGGAATTTCCGAGCCCATGAGCACCAGGGGCTTGCACGCCGGGCCGGCCCGCATGCGCTCGGCGAGGAAGATCATCGGTGGGATGCCGACGCCGCCCCCCATCAGCACGGCGCGCGGGCGCCGCGCATGGGTCACGAAGGGTCGACCGATCGGACCGATCAGGCTGAGCGTCTCGCCCGGCCGGCGCGCGGCGAGGGCGCGCAGGCCGGGGCCGACGACTTTGTAGAGCAGCTCGATCCAGCCCGCCTCGCGCTCGGCACGCATGATCGACAGTGGCCGGCGCATGGGGATGGACGGATCGCAGGTCAGGTGCACGAACTGTCCAGGCTCGGCGCGCGCGGCGCAGGCCGGGGCCGCAAGGCGCAGCACGAACTGATTGCCTTCGTAGGCACTGTGGCGCAGCACGGCCGCATCCTCCAGGTGCAGCGTGCCACGCATTTCACGGCTCATACGGCGCCTCGGGACGTGATCACTTCGGCGAGCACGGCCATGCGCACGGCGACGCCATTGCGTACCTGGTCGCGTATGGCCGAGCGCGGACCATCGGCGACGTCAGAGGAGATTTCGATGCCACGGTTCATCGGCTGCGGATGCATGACGATGGCGTCCGGCCGCGCTGTCGCCAGGCGCTCCGGGGTCAGTCCGTAGCTGGCAAAGTAGCGGTCGGCATCGGGCAGCTCGGCCTGGGCCATACGTTCCGTCTGGATACGCAGCATCATCACGACATCCGCTTCCTGCAAGCCGCTCTCGAGCGTCGTGTGGCGTGAACAGCCGGAAAATTCCTTCGGTTCGGGCATCAGGGCCGGCGGCGCGACGATGCGCAGGTCCGGCACGCCGAGTGCTCTGAACACGTGGTACGCCGAACGCGCGACACGCGAATGCCGGATGTCGCCCACGATGGCAATGGCGAGCTGGTCGAACCGGCCCTTATGCTGGTGGACAGTCAACGCATCCAGCAGACCCTGCGTTGGATGCGCCACGTGCGCTTCGCCGGCCGACAGGATGCTCACGTGCGGTGCAACGTTGGCGGCCACCGTGGCCGGCACCCCGGTCTCGGCGTCCCGGATGACCATGACGTCCACGTGCAGGGACTGAAGGGTATACACCGTATCCAGCATGCTCTCGCCTTTGACGCGCGATGAGAGCTGTACCTCCAGGTTCACGACGTCGGCGCCCAGGCGCTTTGCCGCGAGTTCGAATGACACGCGCGTACGCGTCGAGGGTTCCGTGAACAGGTTGGCGACGGTGCAGCCGGCCAGCGCCCGGTTGGACGCCGGCTTCCGGCCGAGCGGGCGGACGTATCGTTGGGCGCACTCGAGCAGCCGCTCGAGCATCGATCGAGGCAATCCCTCGAGTGTTATCAGGTGACGGAGTGTCCCGTCGGGGCGCAGTTGATCAGTCACTTCAGGAGCCTCTGATGGACTTCCGCACACACGTGGTGAACGGGTCGCGCAGCGGCGAGCGGGCGGCATGGAGCCCGCACCGGGCTCTCGCGCAGCGAGGATAGCGCAGCGAGATGCTCATTTCGCCCGGGACCCGGCGCGACGGCCGAAGTGTACTCGATGTACGGCAGACACGCGAAACGATGTTTCCCGGGGAATCCGCCCCGTCCCCCGGGAGAACGGAACCCTCGCTCGCCGGCTGCCCGGAGCGGCATATGGCGAGCATTCTGCCGCTCGGCCGGGAGGATTTCCGCGCAACAGGTGGTGTGCGCCGCGTCAGAGACTCCTGAGCTCTTCTCCTCTTTCCCCAGACAGCCAGCGTTCGAGAATGACCGCCGCTGCGGTGCTGTCGATGTCCGCGCGCCGAGTGCGGCGCCGCTCGCCGGCGGCGCGCCGGGCGCTGAGGGCCGTGCCTGCCTCCAGGGAAGAGAAGCGTTCATCGATCAGGCTGACGGGCAGCGCGAAGCGGCGCTGGAGTTCGCGAGCGAAGCGGCGTGCACGCGGCAGCAACGCTCCGTCGGTTCCGTCGACCTGATACGGGGCACCGACCACCAGCCGTGCGGGTTTGAGCGAGAGCACTTCGCGGCCGATCGCTGCCCAGTCGGGTCCGTTGTGGCTCACCGACACGGCCGGTCGCGGTGCGGCCGTCGCCGTCAGCGTGTCTCCGGCAGCGACGCCAATGCGCTTCAGTCCGAAATCGAACGCGAGGACGGTCGAGACCGCGTCAGGCATGTCCGGCGGTGAGGCTGACCTGGCCGACGTTGACCCCGAGCAGCCGCCACGCACCGCTCCATCGGTCCTCGAAGGGCAGATCGAATACCACCCTGGCATCGACCGGGACGGACATCCAGGCGTTCTCACGGATCTCACGCTCGAGCTGCCCGGACTCCCAGCCCGCGTAGCCCAACGCGATGAAGGCGTCCGCCGGCCCTTCGCCGCGCGCCATGGCGGCGAGCACATCGCGCGAAGTCGTGACCTGAATCGTGTCCGAGACCTTATGGGTGTGGTCCCACTGACCGCCGGGCCGATGCAGCACGAACCCGCGGTCGGTGTGCACGGGCCCGCCGCGTAGCACCGGCTGGGCCGCGATGATCTCGCTCGAGGGGGTGATCTGCATCTGCGAGAACACGTCCGAGAGGCGCATCGGCAGCGGCTTGTTGAGCACGATGCCAAGTGCGCCGCGATCTGTGTGCTCGCACACGAGCGCGACGGTCTGCGCGAAATTCGGGTCGTTGAGGGAAGGCATGGCGATCAGCAGATGATTCGTCAGGCTGATCGAGGCCGCATCGTCCGTCTGCGCACCCCGATCGGCGCTGTCGCCGCGCTTGCGAACATCGCCTGGAGTGACCTCGGTGCCCGGCTGCGCGCCGACGCCCGGTTTGCCGCTGCGCTCGCTCATGCTCCCAGTATGGGGATGGAGTGCCGCGGGCTCAAGGCAGGGTGACCGCCCCGCGTACCCGGCCGCCGACGAATTGCCACTCATAAGTAAAGCGCAGCACCGCGTACCGGTGTGCCAGAGCCGGGGGAAAGGGGTCGAAGGGACTGGCGAGCCTCAGGATCGCGAGCGCCGCCCGATCGAGCGCCGGATCGCCGCTGGAGCGGCGGATGACCGCCCGCTCCAGCGTGCCGTCGGCGGCGATCGCCACCTCGATGACCGGATCGGCATGCAGAGCGGCGTGGCGGGCTGCGATCGGGAAGTTCAGCGTGCCGATGCGCTCGACCTTGCGGCGCCAGGCGACGAGATACGGTGCCACGATAGCCGAGCGGGTATCCGGGCTCACCCACAGCGCGCGCCTCGGACCGTTCAGCTGTGCCGGTCCCAGTCCGCCCGAACCGGGCGCCGCCGCGCTCGGTATCCCGGTCAGATCCGGGCCGCTCGCGCCGGTCGCGGCGGCGAGGTAGGCCACCTGCGTATCCCAGCTCCAGCCGTGCGTCGTGAGCACCGGCTCGGTGCTGTCTTTGCCGGCCGGACGGCCGGCGGATGGCGGGGCGGCCGCACCAGCGCGGCCCTGCGGCGCCCCCGGGGGCGGTGTGGGATGGCGCGGTACGACAGGCTTGCGGCGGTTGCCCGAGCCGAGCTGGGTACGCTGCGCGAGGTAAGCCGCCTTGGGGTTGCGTGGCGCGCTCGGCAGCCGGGTGGACACCAGCAGGACCCTCAGCCCCGGGGCGGTGCGTCCGGTGGCGAGCGGCGAGCTGAATGTCACCCCGAGGATGAGCAGGCCGTGCAACGCGGTGGCGAGAAACAGCATGACGAGGAGCCGGTCCCGCGGAGCGCGGGCCGACCCCAGCGTTGCCGTACGCGGGCTCACGGCGGCCCGGGCGGACGGGCGGGGTCCGCGCCCCGGCTGGCCGCGAGCCGGCGCTCGATGGCCTGCAGCAGGCGCCCGGCGATATCGATCGGGTATTGCTTCTCGATCTCGCGGATGCCGGTGGGGCTGGTGACGTTGATCTCGGTGACGTAGCCCCCGATGACGTCCAGACCGACGAACAACATGCCCTGCGCGGCGAGCGCGGGCCCGATCTGCCCGGCGAGCCATCGCTCGCGTTCCTCGATCGGGCGCACCACGGCCCGGGCCCCGGCGGCGAGATTCCCGCGGTTGTCGTGCGGCAGCGGGATACGTGAGAGCACGAACGGCAGCGGCTCGCCGTCGACGAGCAGGACCCGGGTGTCGCCGCCCTCGACGATCTGCGGCAGATACTGCTGGACGATGGCGAAACGCTGGCCGTAGTCTGTGAGCGTCTCGAAGACCACCGTGCTGTTCTTGTCCGGTCTCTCCAGGACAAAAATCGAGCGGCCCCCCATGCCGTGCAGGGGCTTGCAGACGATCTTGCCGTGCTGCTCGAGGAACGCCGCCATATCGTCCATGTCGCGGGTGATGAGCGTAGGCGCGCAGCACTGCGGGAACCAGGCCGTGTAGACCTTCTCGTTCATGTCGCGCAGTCCCCTGGGCCGGTTGACGACCAGGGCGCCCTGCTGCGCGGCTCTCTCCAGGATGTACGTGGTGTAGATGTACTCGGTATCGAACGGCGGATCTTTGCGCATCAGGATGCAATCGAGCCCGCCGAGGCGCTCGGTACGCGGCTCGCCGAACTCGAACCAGCGCTGCGGATCGGCCTTGACCGCAAGGGACCGGCCTCGTCCCCAGGCCACCCCATCGCGCAGCGACAGGTCGCGCTGTTCCAGGTAGAACAGGGTCCAGCCGCGCGCCTGGGCTGCCAGCAGCATGGCCAGCGTCGAGTCCTTGGCGTATTTGATGGCCTCGATCGGATCCATGACGACGCCGAGACGGACGGACATAAAAAGCCTCTGATTGACCCTGCGCATTCGCATGGCCCCTGTCATCGCCCGATGCAGGGCGCGGCGGTCAAGCAGAGGCTCCGGGCAATGATGCCAGGAGCGCCCGCCGCCCGGCCCGCTGCCAGGGGCCCTGCGCCGCGCGGGTCTGCGAAAACGTGATGCAGACCACATGGCGGGGGTCGTGCCGATATGTTAAAACAAAACCTGCTCGAGTTCTCGAGACCGAAGCGCCGATGGCGGTTCTTCGGACATTGCGTGTAGGCTGGCGATTCGGGGGGATGGCGCCGCCGCGGGCGGCCGTCCCTCGAGCCCCCTGATGGAAGGAGTTGCATGGCCGTGAATGGCAGCAACACGAAACTCCAGGGCCTGAAGGTCCTGGTGATCGATGACAGCAAGACGATCCGGCGCACGGCCGAGACCCTGCTCGCGAAGGAAGGCTGTGAGGTCTACACGGCCATCGACGGCTTCGATGCGCTTTCAAAAATCGCCGACCACCAGCCGGATATCGTGTTCGTCGATATCATGATGCCGCGGCTCGACGGTTATCAGACCTGCTCGCTCATCAAGCACAACAAGGTGTTTCGCGCCATCCCGGTGATCATGCTGTCCTCCAAGGACGGCCTGTTCGATCGCGCCCGGGGCCGGATCGTCGGCTCCGAGCACTACCTGACCAAGCCGTTCACCAAGGACGAGCTGCTGAGCGCGATCGAAACGCATATCGGAAGATGACGCCCATGCCGCTCATTCTGATCGTGGACGACTCGCCGACCGAAGTGCACGTGATGCAGAAGACGCTCGAGCGGCACGGCTACCGTACCGCCGCCGCCGGGGACGGCGCCGAAGGGGTGCGTCTCGCGCGCGAAATGAGTCCCGATCTGATCTTCATGGACATCGTCATGCCCGGCATGAACGGCTACCAGGCGACCCGGGCGCTGGTGAACGACCCGCGTACCCGCGAGATTCCCATCATCATGGTGACTTCCAAAGGGCAGGAAACCGACCGCATCTGGGGTCTGCGTCAGGGAGCCGTGGATTACATGGTCAAGCCCGTCTCGCCCGATCAGCTCATCGCCAAGGCCCGCTCCGCGCTCTCGAGCTGACGCGCATGAAATCGACTGTCATGACCGCCGGGTTCCCAGTGTGCCGTCAGCCCGCATGAGCGAGGCATCCTCCCTGCATGCGCTGCGCGACCGGCCCTTCGAGCTGCTCTGCGAGCTCGAGCGGCGCGCCCGCGCCGTTTCGGCGCACAGTGGCCAGGATGGCACGCCCGGACAGGAGTGGGTCGGGGTGGCGCTGCGGATGGCCGGTGACCTGTATCTGGTCGCGCGGGAGGAAACGCGCGAGGTGTTGGGTGTGCCGGCGGGCATGACGCGCGTGCCGGGCGCCAAGCCTTGGATCAAGGGGCTCGCCAACGTGCGTGGCCAGCTGTTGCCCATCGTCGATCTGCGCCAGTTCCTCGGCAGCGGCGCCACTCCCATGGGCCGCGCCACGCGCGTCCTGGCGGTCAATCACCGCGAGATCCCTGCCGGGCTGCTGGTGGACGAGGTGCTCGGGTTCCGCCGGTTCACGGAAACCGAATTCTCGGGCGAAGCGCCGCCGACGCTGGCCCGCTGTGAGCATTACCTCGCCGGGGCCTTCCGGCGTGCCGGCGAGCAATGGCCGGTGCTCAGCCTGCGCGCGCTCGTGGAGAGCGCGGCTTTCGCGGAAGCGGCGGCATGAACCGCCAACCCTGGTTCGGGCCGCAGCCGCGCGCGCTCGCGCGGCTGCTCGCGCTCGCCGCCGGGCTGGCGGTTCTCTGCGCGATCGCCTCACTGGCGACGGCGCTGCATCCCGGCGTGCCGCCACTGGCGCGCTTCCTGCCGTCGGGGCTCGCCGTGGCGGCGGCGGTGCTGCTGGCGAGCGCGGCCCTGGCGGCCGCCCGGATTCACCGGACGGTCGAGGACCAGCGGCTTGCGGCCGATACCCAGCGCAAGGAGAACGACCGCAACCAGCAGGCGATCCTGCGCCTGCTCGATGAGCTCTCGAGCCTGGCCGACGGCGACCTGACGGTGCAGGCGACCGTCACCGAGGAGATCACCGGAGCCATCGCCGACTCGATCAACTACGCGGTGGACGCCCTGCGGGGCCTGGTGACCACCATCAACCAATCGGCCATTCATCTCGACAGTGCCGCGCGCCAGACCCAGGCGCTCTCGCAGCACCTCGCCAAGGCGAGCAGCGCGCAGTCGAAGCAGATCGCCTCGGCCACCGAATCCGCCTCGGGCATGGCGAGCTCCGTCGCCGAGGTCTCCGGCAACGCCGAGCGCGCCGCCGACGTGGCCCGCCACTCGGTCGAGATCGCGCACAAGGGGGCCGATGCGGTCCGGCGCACCATCGACGGCATGAACACCATCCGCGAGACCATTCAGGAGACCTCCAAGCGCATCAAACGCCTGGGCGAGAGTTCTCAGGAGATCGGCAACATCGTCGAGCTGATCAACGACATCGCCGAGCAGACCAACATTCTGGCGCTGAACGCCTCGATCCAGGCGTCGATGGCGGGCGAAGCCGGCCGCGGCTTCGCCGTGGTGGCCGACGAGGTGCAGCGCCTCGCCGAGCGGGCGGCGAACGCGACCAAGCAGATCGAGGTGCTGGTCCGCACCATCCAGACCGATACCAACGAAGCCGTGGTGTCCATGGAGCGCAGCACGACCGACGTGGTGGGCGGGGCGCTGCTCGCCGAGAACGCCGGAGCGGCGCTCGATGAGATCGAGCAGGTGTCCAACCAGATCGCGAGCCTCGTGCAGAACATCTCGGCAAGCTCCCGGGCGCAGGCGAGCGGGGCGCAGAACATCGCGCGCAACATGCATGTGCTCAAGGAGATCAGCGTGCAGACCGCCGAGTCGACCAACGCCACTTCCGCGGCCATCGCCCAGCTCGCCGAGCTGTCCGCCGGACTGCGGCGCGCAGCCGCGGGGTTTCGTCTGCCCGGCGCCGCACCGGCCTCCGCAAGCGGTGTGTTCCGGCGACCGCCCGACGCCGCCTCTGCCTCCGCCGTCACTGTCCTGGGCGGCAGCTGAAGCTCGACCGGGGGTACGATGTCGGAAATCGCATCGCAAACGCTCGAGCTGGTCGGCCGCGAGATCAACCACACGCTGGGCGAGGCTCGCGTGGCCATAGAGAGCTACGTTGAGCAGCCGGACAACGTCTCGCTGCTCGAGCGCTGCAAGCAGGAGCTGCATCAGGCCCAGGGAGTCCTGCGCGTCCTCGAGATCTATGGGGCGGCGCTGCTCGCCGAAGAGATGGAGCAGGTCACGGACTACCTGATCGCCACGGTCACCGAGCGCAAGGGACAGGCCGAAAGTCTCGATGCGCTGCTGCGCTCCCTGGTGCAGCTGCCCGGATATCTCGAGCGGGTGCTCTCCGGCGGGCGGGATCTGGCGTTGGTGCTGCTGCCGCTGCTCAATGACCTGAGGGCGGTGCGCGGCAGCGCCCTGCTGTCCGAGGGGACGCTGCTGCTGCTGAACCTGAAGTCGGACAAACAGGCTCAACCGCGCGTCTCCAGCTCCGAGGCGCCGCAGCCCACCATCGGCCAGTGGTGCCGGCGGCTGCGCTCGCAGTTCCAGTCGGGCCTGATCGGCTGGATCCGCGGCGAGCGCCTCGCCCAGAATCTTCAGACGCTCGCTTCCGTCGCCGAGACGCTCGAGCATTCGGCGACGCGTCAACCGGTCTTCCAGCTGTGGTGGGTGGTGGGCGCGGTCATCGAGTCGCTGCAGGAAGGCGGACTCGAGGGCGGCGTGTCGGTCAAGCGGCTGCTGGGACTGGCGGATCGGGAGATCCGCCGCCTCTACGAGCTGGGTGAGGGCCGCTACTGCCAGAGCCCTCCGGTCGACCTGCTGAACAATCTGCTGTATTACGTGGGCCGTTCCGAGAGCGCCGGCCCGCGGGTGTCGGCGGTGCGCGCCTCCTTCCGGCTCGCCGAGCTCCTTCCGGTCGACGAGGCCATCGAGCAGGAGCGAGAGAGCCTGTCCGCCCCCAGCGTCAAGCTCATGCAGACCGTTGCCGTGGCCATCCGCGAAGATCTCGGCAAGGTCAAGGAAGTCCTCGAGCAGTTCGCGCGCCGCGGCGCGACGAACGGCGAGGAGCTGCGGCCTCAGGTGGAGATGCTGCGCAAGATCGGCGACACACTCGGGGTGTTGGGACTCGGCGAGCAGCGTGCCAGCGTACAGACCCAGACCGAGCGGCTGGAGCGGATTTTGATCGGCGCCGATCCGGCCAGCGAGGGTGTGCTGGTCGAGATCGCAGCGGCGTTGATCGCGGTCGAAGACCGCCTCGATGACAGCCTGGTGGGCATGATCCTGCCCAAGAGCGGTGCCGGGGTCAGCGGTGAGCACGACGATCGCGAGTTCCGCGAGGTGCAGGCCGCGGTGCTGCGCGAGTGCATCCAGAATCTGGCCTGGATCAAGGAGGCGGTCACCCAGAGCCTGGGAGGCTCGCTCGAGACTGCCGCGCTCGACAGCTGGCAGGGGCTCGTGACCGGGTTGAAGGCGGCGTTGCTGATGCTCGGCAAGACACGCGCCGTGGAGCTGGTCGAGGGCATCGCCGCGCAGCTGCGGCGCATCATGCGACCGGGGGCGCCACCGCTGCCGGCGGGTTGGCTCGACCGCCTGGCCGATGCGATCGTCAGCGTCGAGTATTACATGGAGACGCTGCAGGCCGGCCGCAGTGATCCCTGGTACATGCTCGACAACGCCCAGTCCTGCCTGCAGGCGCTCGAGCGGATGCCGCAGCCGATGGCGGTTGCCCCGATCGAACCCTCGGCGTTCGCCAAGACGGTTCTGATGACCCCGGGGGAGACGCTCGCCGCCGCTACCGTCCCGGACGTCGCCCCGGTTGAGTTCAGCCGAGCCTCGCCGGCGGCACTGTCTTCCACCGCCAGGCTGACCGCGCTGGCCGAGAACGCCACCCCTGAGCTGGTCAAGCTGTTCATCGAGGAGGCGCAGGAGGAGCTCGCGAAGATCCAGCGCTATTTCCCCTCGTGGGATCAGAACCCGCTCGACCGCGATGCGCTCGAGATCGTGCGCCGCGCCTTCCACACGCTCAAGGGCAGCGGGCGCATGGTGGGTGCTCGCGAACTCGGCGAGTTGGCGTGGGCCAGTGAAAATCTGCTCAACCGGTTGCTCGACCACACGCTGACGCGCAGCCAGGCCATCGTCGAGACACTGCGTCAGGCCATGGACGCTCTGCCGGCGCTGATCGAGCAGCTGAAGGCCGGGCGTCTCAGCGGCAGCGAAACGGCCGCGATTGCCGCGGCGGCGCATGCGCTGGCCGCGGGGCGAGAGGGTCAGCCGCGCAGCGGCGGACAGCAGGACACGACGCTCAGCGTGTCGCTGCGAACCCCGGAGGCTCGGGCCGCGGAGCCGTCCAGGAACGTCCTCGATGCCGCCTCGCCCGTCACGGGGCTGACGCCCTTCGGCCAGACGCAAACACCCCCTGAACCGTTGTCGGCCGAGCCGGCCGAGACATCCGCCCCGCTGGCACAGGGCGAGTGGCGTCACGGGGCGCCGCTGGGTGAGCCGCGCAGCGACGACCCCACCACCGTGGACGGTGAGGCTGTCTCGCTGTCCGGGGACCTCGGCGCAGCGGCTTTGCCGCAGGCAGTCCCGCCTCCCCCGGCAGCGATGGACGATACTTTGCGCGAGATCTACGCGCGGGAAACCGAGACCCACGTGGCCACGGTGCGCGAGTTCCTCAAACAGGAAGCGCAGGCGCTCGAGCCGCACGCGTTGCCGGAAGAAGTGTACCGTGCCTGCCATACCTTGGCGGGCAGCTCCAAGACGGCCCAGGCACGGCACGGCGTGCGTCTGGCCGAGCCGCTCGATCACTGGATCCGACGGGCATTCGTGAGCGGAGTCGGTCTGCGAACGACGGACCTGGCGCTGCTTGCCGAGTGCATGGCGGCCATGGAGTCGGTGGCCGAGCACCTGGAGGAACCGACTGGCTACTTCGCCAGTCACCGGCTGCTGATCGAGCGGTTGATCGATGCCGAGAAGGCCCTCGATGAGCGTATCGCCGCAGCCGCTCAGGAGTCTGAACCGAGTGACCTCACACAGCCGGGCATGACTGCGGCGGCCCCGCCGCGGACCGAGGATGGCGAGGCCGGGGAGGCTTCCGATGAGTCTTCGGAGGCTGCGGCGCCCGCCGCGGCGGCGGCTGATGACGTCGCGTCCGGGTCGGTCGCTGCGGATTTCGATCCTGAAGTCGCCGCCGTGTTCACCGAGGAGGCGCTGGAGCTGATCGATGCGTCGGAGCGGGCGCTCACCGAGTGGCGTGCCCAACCGGCAGACAGCGAGCGGGCCTTCGCGCTCAAGCGGGCCCTGCATACGCTCAAGGGCGGGGCCCGCATGGCCGGGATCCTGGCCATGGGCGATCTGTCCCACGAGCTCGAGACTCTGGTCGCCCAGACCGAGAACGGTGCGCTGAGCGCGGGTGATGCGGTATTCGACGTCATCCAGGCCAGTCTCGACGAACTGGCGCGAATGCGCGAGACCGTGGCAAACGGTCAGGGCGTGCCGGCGGCGCGGGCGGTGATCGCGCGGATCCGCGACCTGACGCGTCCGCCAGCGGCTGCAGAGAACACCGCGGTCCGTCCGCAAGCGCTGCAGGAAGTGCCCGAAGCAGCTGCCCCGATGGGTGAGCCGGCTGCTCAATCCCTCGACGCTGCAGCGGCTGAAGCGCCCGCGACCGCGGTGAGCGAGGCCGATACGGAAAACGTCTTCGTGACCGGGGCCTGCGCCGGGCCGGTGTTGGAACTGCCGGAACCGCCGCTGCTCCTGCCGGCGCAGGTTGTGCCGCTCGTCCCGGCGGAAACCGAACGGACTCCTGCGCCGCCGGCTGGCCCGATCGAGGCGGAAGCCGTCGCGGCCGCCGCGGAGGACTATCCTGTACTGCGTCCTGCGGCGGTGCGGGTGGCCGACACCCAGGAGCCGGAGCAGACGAGCGCGATCACTCCGACGCTCGCCCAGGCGGGACTCGCCGCTGCACAGCCGGTGCCACCGGGACGCGAGCCGGTGGCTGCGGCCGAACGCGCCGAGATGGCCCGCGTCGATGCGGAGCTGCTCGACAAGCTGCTCAACGTGGCGGGCGAGGCGAGTATCGCGCGCTCGCGGCTCGAGCAGCAGGTAAGTTCGATCGACTTCAATCTCGGCGAGCTGTCGCGCACCGTGACGCGCCTGAAGGAGCAGCTGCGCAGCCTCGAGATCGAGACCGAGGCGCAGATCCTCCATCGGCACGACCCGGAAAACGGGCATCGCACCGACTTTGATCCGCTCGAACTCGATCGCTATTCCTCCATTCAACAGTTCTCGCGCGCGTTGGCCGAGTCGGCCAATGACGTGGCAAGCCTGCAGCAACTGCTGGAAAATCTGAGCAAGGATGCACAGACGCTCCTGCAACAGCAGGCGCGCACGATGACGGAGCTGCAGAACGGACTGATGCGCACGCGCATGGTGCCGTTCCAGCAGCACATCCAGCGCCTGGCGCGCATCGTGCGTCAGGCGGCCGCCGACACCGGCAAGCGCGCCGAGCTCGTGGTGGACGGCGCCTCCGGGGAGCTCGATCGGCAGGTGCTCGAGCGCATGCTGCCGCCATTCGAGCACATGCTGCGCAACGCTGTGGTCCACGGCATCGAGGCGCCTGAGGATCGACAGCGTCTCGGCAAGCCTCAGGTAGGCAGAATAGAGCTGAGTCTCAAGCGCGAGGGGGCGCAGGTGGTGGTGCGCCTGAGCGACGACGGCGCCGGCATGAACCTCGACGCCATCCGCGCCAAGGGCAGCGCGCTGGGATTGATTCCGCCCGGACCGGTGAGCGACGAGGAAGCCCTGCAGCTCGTCCTCGAGCCGGGATTCTCCACCGCGGGCAGCATCACTCAGCAGGCCGGGCGTGGCGTGGGCATGGACGTGGTCGCCACCGAGATCAAACGCCTGGGCGGGGCGTTGCACATGCAGACGCGCTCGGGCGAGGGGACGGAGTTCACCGTCCGCTTGCCGTTCACGCTCGCCATCAGCCATGCACTCATCGCGCGTACCGCCGATGAGCTGTACGCACTGCCGCTGCCAACCGTGGAAGGGGTCCTGCGGCTGCCGGCGGGGCAGGTCGCCGAATACCTGGGTGCCGATGGGGCGATCTTCGAACACGGCGGACAGAAATATCGTGTGCAGCACCTCGCGGTCTTCGTGGGACTGACTCCCTCGCCGCTGCCCGATCACGATGCGACCGTTCCCGTGGTGCTGGTACGCGCAGGCGAGCACTCCACGGCCCTGGTGGCTGACGAGCTGCTCGGCAACCGCGAGATCGTGGTGAAGTCGGTCGGTCCGCAGATCTCGAGCATCCGCGGCATCTCCGGGGCGACGATCCTCGGCGATGGGCGCATCGTCATCATCCTCGACATCGGTGCGCTGGTGCGCGCCGAGTGGCGTGGCCGCGGCCTGCTTCCGATCTCACGCGGCAAGGACGACCAGCGCACGTTTGCTCTGGTGGTGGACGATTCGATCACGGTGCGGCGCGTGACGCAGCGCCTGCTGGAGCGTAACGGCATGCGAGTGCTGAGCGCACGGGACGGCATGGACGCGGTCGCGCTGCTGCAGGACCATGTGCCCGATATCATCCTGCTCGACATCGAGATGCCGCGCATGGACGGATACGAGGTGGCCGCGCACGTGCGCAACGACCCGCGTCTGAAGGATGTGCCGATCATCATGATCACTTCGCGCGTCGGCGAGAAGCACCGCGCCCGGGCGATCGAATTCGGCGTCGACGACTATCTCGGCAAGCCCTACCAGGAGACGGAGCTTCTCGATGCCATCAGGCCCTTGGTGGAGCGCGCGCGTGCCGCGCGTGAGCGCGGCACCGGAACAGGACCGGTCACCGCTCGGGGAGAATGACGATGATCAACGCGATTCTTTCCGGCACGCGAAGCGCGCCGCGCCTGATCTAGACCGATGGGCGAGCGAGTCCAGGAGATCTACAGCCTGCTGATCCCGCTGTCGGAGGGACGGCTGATCGTGCCGCGCGCCTGCGTTGCGGAGGTGGCGGGCCTGCCGGTGGCTTCGGAAATGACCGGCGCGCCACCCTGGTACATCGGTACGGTGCCCTGGAACGGCAGGCCGGTGCCGCTGGTGTCGTTCGAGGGCGCCTGCGGACGGCCGATGCCGCCGCCTTCGGGCCGTGCACGCATGGTGGTGTTCGTCGGTCTGGGCACGCGCCTGCCGCATTTCGCGATCGTCTCCCAGGGCTTCCCGCAGCTGGTACGGGTGAGTTCCGATGTGATCCGTCCCGGCTCAGGGGCGTTTCCCGAGCGTGCGCCGGTCATCTGCCAGCTGCGCATGGCCAATGAGTCGCCTCTCGTGCCAGACCTCGAGCGTCTGGAGGAAATGATCGCTGAGGAGACGCACGCGGCGGCGTGAACGCCTGGCCCGGCGCAGTTCAGATCGGGCCGCGCCGGGATCGGCGCGGCGCACACGACCCGAGGAGCG
This sequence comes from Pseudomonadota bacterium, assembly GCA_021817875.1. The sequence goes on along the minus strand of JAKAFQ010000004.1, from coordinate 10,439 downwards.
ATGTCAGGGGGGGCGGGGCTGCGGGGTCTGTTCAGGACTCAGCCCATGCCAGCGCCGCAAGGATCGGCGCATGCAGCGGTCCGTTGCTCGCCAGCACCGAGGTCGTGTTCAGCGTCACCTCGGCGCCGGCGAGGTCGGTAAACGTGCCGCCCGCTTCGCGCACGATCACGGTGAGTGCGGCAATATCCAGGATGTTGACATCCGACTCGATGACCGCATCGAGCGCGCCGCGTGCCAGCAGATGGTAGTGTACGAAATCGCCGTAACCGCGGATGCGGCTGACCCGGCCGATCAGGTCGCCGAGATTGCGCCACTGCGGCGCGCGCGCAAGCGTCTTGAGGTTGCCGGTGGACACGAAACTCGCCGAGAGGCCGCTCGTCGTGCTGACCCGGATCGGGCTGTCGTTGAGATAGGCCCCGGCGCCCGTCTCGGCCCAGACGAGCTCGCCATACGCGGGAGCACTGGACACGCCGAGTACCAGGCGCCCGGCGCGCATCAGCGCGATCTGGGTGGAGAAAAACGGGCAGTGGCGCACGAAGGACTTGGTGCCGTCGATGGGGTCGACCAGCCAGAGGCTTTCCGCGCCGCAGTCATGCCGGCCGGTTTCCTCGCCGTAGAAACCGTAGCCGGGGAACCGCTCGGTGAGGATGGCGCGGATGAGCTCCTCGGCCTGCACGTCCGCTTCGGTCACGGGTGTCTGGTCCGCCTTGGTGCGGATCTCGAGGTTCCGTTGGTAGAAGCCGCGGATGAGCTCGGCGGCCGCCTGCGCCGCCTCGAGGGCGGCCTTGAGTTCTGCTGAGGGCATGGGGAGGGCAAATTGCCGGCCGCGCGAAGCGCTGTCAATCGCGCGCTCTGGCAGAATGCCCGTGCAGACCAGGGCTCGGGGAGAAACGGGCCGCGATTCGGCGTCCGGGCTACGCCCGGGCCGACCCCGTCTTTCGCCTCGAGCGGCACATTCTGGACACGGACACATGGGCAATCGGCTGAGCAAGATCTACACCCGCACCGGCGACACCGGCGCCACCGGCCTCGGCGATGGAAGCCGTGTGCCCAAGGACAGCGCCCGGGTGGAGGCATTCGGCACCGTCGACGAGCTCAACAGCGCGCTCGGCGTGCTGCTGGCCGTGCCGGCCCTGCCCGAGGCGGTCGCAGCGTGTCTCATCGAGGTGCAGCACGAGCTCTTTGATCTCGGCGGAGAGCTGTGCATTCCAGGCTCTGCCGTCATCAGCGCTGCCCAGGTGGCCCGCCTGGAAACGGGGCTCGATGGCTTCAACGACGCGCTGCCGCCGCTCAAGGAGTTCATCCTGCCCGGTGGCGGGCCGGCGGCCGCCGCCTGCCATCTGGCCCGCACCATCGCCCGCAGAGCCGAGCGGCGCGCCTGGACGCTGGCGGCGCGGGAGCCGGTCAACCCCGAGTCTCTGCGCTACCTCAATCGCCTGTCGGATCTGCTGTTCGTGCTCGCCCGGGTGCTGGCCCGCCACGAGCGGGGCACCGAAGTGCTCTGGCGGCACGATCGGGGCCGGCCCGCCGATCGCAACGACGGCTGAGGGCCATCCGACAGCGGCCTCCCGGCACGGCGCATCCGCTCAGCACTGGCACCCGAGCTGGGCCTTGAGCTCCCCGAGCTCGCGGCGCAGGGACTGGACCTCGGACTCCAGGCGCAGCAGGCGGGCCTCGAGCGAAGAGGGTGCCAGTGCCGGCAGGCTCGCCGTGATGTCGAGGGTCCCTTCCAGGTCTTGGGCGCCGCTGCTGGCGGCCGGCACCGCGGCTGCGCCGAGCCCCGCGAGCGGGTCACCGCTGAAGCAATGCGCGTAACGCGCTTCGCGCCTGCCCGGCTCGCGCGGCAGGTCCGCCACGAGCGGGCCACTGTCGCGCCCGGCCAGCTGCCTGAGAGCGGTCTCGACCTCGGAGACGTCGGCAAAGGCGGCCATGCGGCTCGCATGGCTGCGCAGCTCGCCCGGGGTCTGTGGTCCGCGCAGCAGCAGCTCACAGACGATCGCGAGTTCCTGGGGAGTGAACTTCAGTGTGCCGAATTCGGTGTTGCAGAACAGGTGCTGATACTTCGAGACCCTGCTGCCGAATCCCGAGCGCTCGAGTATCAGATGCCGTTTCACCAGAATGTCGACCGTCTGCTGCACGGCGGTCTCGTCGAGCTCGAGAACCGGCTCACGATTGCTTTTCTGGTTGCAGGCGTTGAGCAGCGCATTCAGGGAAAGGGGATACTGGTCGGGCGTCGTGATCTGCTTCTCGATGAGACAGCCGATGACACGTGCCTCGAGCCCGGTCAGCTCGATTTTCATCGTCTGGGCGACTCCCTGGGTGGTTTAAGGCTGCCCCGATGCGCGGGGCCGGGAACGATGCTCGCGTGATCCGGCGGTTCATGCAACCACCGGCTGTCCGAGGCACGAGTCCTCCGCAGCGAGCCCGGCCGGCGCACCGGGGCAACGAAAAACAAGGCCGCGTGATTGCTCACGCGGCCTTGGCTCCCCCCCATCGTATGGCCCGTGAACATCCGGCGAAACGCCGCCCGTTCCCGAAGCGTCATGTCTGTTGTTTATTGGACACGTCTTGGTGTCCGCAAAATATATTCTTGTTATACGATGCAGACCATCATAGCCGTATTGCGGCGCCCGTCAAGACCCAGCATTGTGGTGCCAGAGCAACATACGTGCGGCTACGGTACGGCCGCAGGCCTTCAGTCCGATAGCTGATCGCGCAACATCCTGCGCCATCGGGCCCATTCGAACGCCGGCCCCGGATCGGTTTTCCGTCCGGGCGCCACCTCGCTGTGACCCGCGACGTGCTCGGCCGACAAGGTCGGGTAGGTTGCGATCAGCGCCGCGACCAATCCGGCCAGGCTCTGGTACTGCGCATCGGTGTAGGGCGTCGTATCCGCGCCTTCCAGCTCGATACCGATGGAAAAATCGTTGCAGGCACCGCGCCCGCGATACTGGGACTGACCGGCGTGCCAGGCGCGCTTGCCGAAGGGGACGTACTGCGTGAGGGCACCGTCTCTGCGGATCAGCGCATGTGCCGACACGCGCAGGCCGGCAAGGTCGCCGAAAGGACCCTCCGCCTCCCGTGTCAGGTTGCCGGTAAACAGCTGGTCGATCCAGGGACCCCCGAATTGACCCGGCGGCAGGCTGATCCCATGGATCACGACCAGCTCGGCCGCCTGACCCGCGGGTCTCTCGTCGAAATGCGCAGAGAGCACCTGGGGCACGCCGATCAGCAGGCCGGTCGCGGAGTCGATCTGAATGCGTGGTAGCGGCGGTGAGACGGTCACGGGAGCATTGCACAGGCGGAGCCGGTGCCCGCCGTCGCGCATGATGCCACAGACCGGCCGCAGATCATGGCGCCGATTCAGTCGGGGAGGAAGCGCGAGAATCCGGCGTACAGCAGCGCCAGCAGACCCGTCACGAAAATGCCGTCGAACGTGCCGGCGCCGCCGATCGAGGCGACCGGCGCGCCGAGCGCCTGGACGCTGCCGAGGTTGAGCAGATCCGCCCCGATGAGGGTGCCGAAGCTGCCACTGATGTAGGCGAGCGGCGCCGCGCGGCGCCGGGTGAGCGCGATGGCAATGATGGCCGTGGCGATCGCCGGCACGAAGATCGGCAGCGCGATCCCGAACCCGGGCACCGGCCTCGCCAGGACGTGACAGACCACTGCGACGAATGCCGTGCCGATGGCCGCCAGCAGGTACAGCCGGTGTTTCAGGAGCAGGTAGATCGACAGGAGAATGGGAATGACCGCCCCCCCGAGGTTGACGGCGAGCACCGTCGCGCGGGTCTCGCGGATCAGCGGGATCACGTAGGTCATCCCGAAGAAGGTGATCTCGCCGGTGGTGAGCGTGCGCTGCGCGGGCAGGTAGGCGATCGGAATGTTGATGTAGCTGCCGAGGAGGGAGAGCCCGAAGATGAGGATCAACGCCGATTCCCGGATGCCCATTGTCTCGGACGCATAGCGCAGCAGTCGCAGCGCGGTGAGCGCGATCACCAGCGCCAGCAGGCCCCACAGGATCAGCAGGAACGGCAGGCTGACCGGAAAGTATTGGATCTGGGAGATGGGCATGTGGGTGACTGCGCTCGCTTGAGGACATCATGCCACAATGTCCGGCATGACTATCGACAACGCCTCCTACGTCGCCCGTGACCTGGCTCACGTCTGGCACCCCTGCACCCAGATGAAGGATCACGAGCAGCTGCCGCTGATCCCGATCCGCCGCGGCGAGGGGGTGTGGCTCGAGGATTTCGAAGGGACCCGCTATCTCGATGCCATCAGCTCCTGGTGGGTGAACCTGTTCGGTCACGCCAATCCGCGCATCGCTGCCGCCGTACGCGAGCAGCTCGATCGCCTGGAGCAGGTGATCCTCGCCGGCTTCACCCACGAGCCGGTGATCCGGCTCTCCGAGGCTCTCGCGGCCATCACGCCCGAGGGACTGAGCCGTTGCTTCTACGCCGACAACGGCTCTTCGGCGGTGGAAGTTGCGGTGAAGATGAGTTTTCATTACTGGCGCAACGTCGGACGCACCGCCAAGACGCGATTCATCACTCTGTCGAACAGCTACCACGGCGAGACACTGGGCGCACTCGCCGTGGGCAACGTGGAGCTGTACAAGTCGATCTACAGGCCGCTGCTGATGGATGTCATCACCGTGCCCTCGCCCGACTGCTTCGAGCGCGAGCCGGGCGAAAGCTGGGCCGCGCATTCGCGGCGCAAGTTCGCGCACATGGAAGCCGCACTCGAGAAGCACGCGCACGAGACAGCCGCCGTGATCGTCGAGCCGCTGGTCCAGTGCGCCGGATCGATGCGCATGTACGATCCGGTGTACCTCGAGCTGCTGCGCGAGGCGTGCGACCGTCATGCGGTACATCTGATCGCCGATGAGATCGCGGTCGGCTTCGGCCGCACCGGGACGATGTTCGGCTGTGAGCAGGCAGGCATCCGCCCCGACTTCATGTGCCTCTCGAAGGGACTGACCTCCGGATACCTGCCGCTGTCAGCCGTGGTGACCACCGAGCCGGTGTACGCCGCGTTCTATGACGAATATGTCAAGCTGAAGGCTTTTCTACACTCGCACAGCTTCACCGGCAACCCGCTCGCCTGCGCAGCGGCACTCGCCACCCTGGACATCTTCCGCACCGACCACGTGCTCGAGCATAACCGCGCCCTGAGCGCTCACCTGGGTATGCGGGCCCGCGAGTTCGAATCCCATCCCCATGTCGCCGAGGTCCGCCAGCACGGGATGATCGTTGCAGTGGAGCTGGTTCGGGACAAGGCCTCGCGCGAGCCGTACCCGTGGCAGGAGCGGCGGGGTCTTGCGATTTATCGTCACGCGCTCGGGCGCGGGGTTCTGCTGCGTCCGATCGGCGATGTCGTGTACTTCATGCCGCCGTATGTGATCACACCGGAGCAGATCGATCTGGTGGCAGACGTGGCGCGCGAAGGCATAGGGATCGCCACGTGCGACTGACCCGCGTGTACGTGCCGGGGCCGCTGGCAACGGGGCGCCGCTGCACGCTGGACGGCGATGCCGCCCAGCATATCGCACGGGTTCTGCGCCTTGCCCCAGGCGACGCGCTGACGCTGTTCGATGGCCGCGGCGGAGAGTACCCCGGCCGCATCGAGGCGGTCGGCAGGGGCACGGTCGATGTGGTGGTGGGTGAGCGGCACGGCGTCGAGCGCGAGTCCCCGCTGGAGCTGACTCTGGCGCAGGGCGTCTCGCGCGGCGAGCGGATGGACTGGGTCGTACAGAAGGCGACGGAGCTCGGGGTCTCGCGGGTGGTCCCCGTGTTGAGCGAGCGCAGCGTGGTGCGCCTGGACCCGCGGCAGGCGCTGAGCAAGCAGCGCCACTGGCAGAGGATCGCTGTTTCCGCCTGTGAGCAGAGCGGTCGGGACCGCATCCCCGAAGTGGCCTTGCCGCTGCCCATGGCGGGGTTCCTGCACGGCCTTCCGCAGGTCGGCGCGAGGCTGTTGTTGTCGCCCGCCGGGTCCGTGGCGCTCGCCGGCCTGGATTCCGTCTCAGAGGCCATCGTCCTGATCGGCCCCGAGGGCGGGCTCACCGAGGGCGAACAGCGCGCGGCGCTCGGCCAGGGCTTCGTGGCGCTCAGCCTGGGCCCCAGAGTTCTGCGCACGGAGACCGCCGCGGTGGCGGCCCTGGCGCTGCTGCAGCACCGGTTCGGCGACCTGTAGCGCTGCGCCGGCAACCGGCTCGCCGCGGAGGATTTGTCAGGTCGTGCGGCCCGGGCCGGCCATGGGACGGTCGTCGGATGAGACGCGCCGCAAGGTTGCCTTTGGTGGCGTTCCGGCGGGCCTTGCGCGCTAGGGCTGCAGACGGCTCGCCTTCCACGGGCCGGGCTCGAACCCGTCCGGCAGGGCGGTGAGCGTGCGTGTCCAGAGTCCACGGTCGTGAATTCGGGCGGCTCCCTCGACCCACAGCTCCACCGATTCGGCCCAGAGCTGATAGCCGCCCCAGTGTGGTGGCCGCGGGATCCGGATGTCGAGGTCGCGCTGGGCCTCGGGATGACCCGGGTCCGGCGCGCCGAACCGTCTGGCGGCTGCCACGACCGACTCCCGCAGCGCTTCGCGCGAGGCGGTGGGTTCGCTCTGGGCGCTCGCCCAGGCGCCGACGCGGCTCTGCCAGGGCCGCGACGCAAAGTAGGCATCGCTGTCGGCCACGGGGGCCTGGATCACCGGACCCTCGATGCGCACCTGACGATGCAGGTGATCCCAGTGCAGGACGGCCGCGGCGCGCGGATTTTCCGCGAGCTGCCGGCCCTTCGGCGAGAGGTAATTGGTGTAAAACACGAGGTAGCCGGGCCGCGGCACGACCTGCTTGCATAGCAACACGCGCGCCGAGGGGCTGCCACGCGAATCGCAGGTCGCGAGAACCATCGCGTTGGGGTTGGGCTGCAGGCCGCTTCGCCAGGCCTCGGCCAGCCAGTGCTCGAGGACGGCCAGCGGCTCCGCCGGCAACGGATCGGAGAGATGATCGATGGTGTGAGTCATGGCCGGCATGGTACGGGAAATCGCGCTCCGACGGGCGAGGCGGAAATTCGACTTGCGGCGCCGGCGCGGTATTCGATACAAAGAAAAGTCCCGCCCACTGTGGAACCGGAAACCGCCCCATGACCCCCGACGTCACGCTGGATGACCTGCGCCAACGGCTGAGCGACCTCGATCGCCAGCTCATCCGGCTGGTCGCCGAACGCACGGCCCTCAGCACCGACGTCGCGCGTGTGAAGCGCGCCACGGGACATCCCACCCGCGACTATGCGCGCGAGCGCGACGTGATCATGGGCGCGCGGACCACTGCGCTCGAGCTGGGGGTATCGCCCGCTCTGGCCGAGGAGCTGCTGCGTTTGCTCATCCGTTCGTCCCTGACCACCCAGGAGCAGGCGAGCGTCGCGGCGCACGGGGCGGGCTCCGGTCGCCGCGCGCTGGTGATCGGGGGTGGCGGCAAGATGGGCCGCTGGTTCGTGCAGTTCCTGGCCTCGCAAGGCTTCAGCGTCGAGGTGGCGGACCCGCAGGGCGGACCGGCCGGGGTGCCGTGTGTGGCCGATTGGCATGCCACCGATCTGCAGCACGATTACGTCGTGGTCGCGACTGCTCTGGGCGCGACCGACGCGATCCTGCGCGACCTGGCGCTGCGTCGACCTCCCGGTGTGATTTTCGACGTCGGGTCGCTGAAGTCTCCGCTTCGGGCCGGACTGATGGCCTTGAAGTCGCACCGATGCCGGGTGACCTCGATCCATCCGATGTTCGGACCGGACACCGAGCTGCTTTCCGGCCGGCACGTGATCTTCGTCGACCTGGGCAGCTCCGAGGCGCTCGAGGCGGCTCGCGCGCTGTTCACCCCGACCATGGCCGAGCAGGTGGTGATGAGTCTCGACGATCACGATCGGCTGATCGCCTACGTGCTGGGACTGTCGCACGCGCTGAACATCGCGTTCTTCACGGCATTGGCCGAAAGTGGCGAGGCAGCGCCCAAGCTCGCCAGGATGTCGAGCACCACTTTCGATGCCCAGCTCGATGTGGCGGGCGCCGTGGCGCAGGAGAGCCCGGACCTCTATTACGAAATCCAGAGTCTCAACGACTACGGCGCCGAATCACTCGAGGCGCTGTCCAAGGCTGTCGAGCGGCTGCGTACCGCGGTGCTCTCGCGGGATCATGACGTATTCGTTGCGCTGATGCGCCAGGGGCGCGAGTATCTGGAGGATCGTCGTACGGTGGCGGAGCGGCGCGCCTGAGGCGCCCGAGGAGTGTGAGACGCAGCGTGAATGCGGCCAGAGACATCATCGACGCGGACGGCTTCAGGGCCAACGTCGGCATCGTGCTGATGCGGGCCGGCGGTGAGGTGTTTCTCGGCCGCCGGGCGGGCGGACGCGGCTGGCAGTTTCCTCAGGGCGGCATCCGCGAAGGCGAGGACCTCGAACAGGCGGTCTACCGCGAGCTGTACGAGGAGATTGGCCTTGCCGCCGCCGATGCCGAGGTCGTCGGCCGAACGGCCCGGTGGCTGCGCTATCGTCTGCCGCAGCGCTTCGTGCGGCGGAACCGCCAGCCGCTGTGCATCGGGCAGAAGCAGCGGTGGTTCCTGCTGCGTCTGAGGCGTGAGCCGGTGGAATTCGATTTCGGCAGCACGTCCGAGCCGGAGTTCGACGAGTGGCGCTGGGCGGATTTCTGGGAGCCCGTCCGAGAGGTCATCTATTTCAAGCGCAAGGTGTATCAGCGCGCGCTCACCGAGCTCGCGCCGCTCGCGTTCCCGGCCGGCGAGCCGGCGTTACCGTCGTGGTGGGACGAGGTGCTGCGCGCCCCTGCCCGGCGGGCACCCCACGTGGATTGAGTGCCGTTGAGTCCACCTGAGCAGCTTTCGGTCCCCCCGCCGGATTCCCGCTCGAAGCGGGAGCGCCTGCGGCCGACGGCCGCCCGGACCCTTGCCGGCATCGCGGCAGTGCTCATCCTGTACCTCGCCTTCGAGGCCGGGCGGTACGTGGCCGGTTACAATGTCATCTCGGCGATGCACCAGCGGGCCGAACTCAGGGACGACATTGCGCGCCTCAGGGCCGCCAAGCGTGCCCTGCAGGCCCAGGTGGTGGGTCTGCAGACGCTGAACGCCGGCCGCGAGCGCGAGGATGAGGTGGTCACCCGCACGATCAGCGCGCTGCAGGGGAAAATCGCCCGGCAGGCGGAAAAGCTGGCCTTCTACCGCGGAGTGGTCGCCCGGGGCACGCCTCCGATCGGCCTGAGGATCGGGGAAGTGCGTCTGAGCTCCGGGAAGCTTCCACTTCATTTCATCGTCAATGTTTCCCTGCTGCGGGCGGATCGACCTGACGGGAGCGTGAGCGGTACCGTGGATCTGTCGGTGGATGGGCAGGGCCCGGATGGCACGAGACTGAGCAACCGGCTGCTGACCGGAAGCCGCTCCGACCTCAGCTACCGCTTCCGCTACTACCAGGAACTCACCGAGAACCTGGTGCTTCCTCCGGGTTTCAGGCCCGCGCATCTGACGGTCACGGTCCGCTCGAGCCGCAAGGACATCGCGCCGCTCAGCGAGACTTACCTCTGGAGCGCCATTGCCGCGCCCTAGAGCGGCGAGCCCAGTCTCGAGCGACCGCGCGTTGCGGCCCCCCGCCCTCCGACAGCCTCCGTCCTCCGAGGGCTTTGACCTCCCGGCCGCCACCTTCTAGACTGATCCCATGAGCACCACCGAAGCCATCCAGGACTCCCCCTCCCTGCTGTTCACCGATGCCGCCGCCCGCAAGGTCGGCGAGCTGATCCGCGGCGAAGGCAATCCCAGTCTCATGTTGCGCGTGTTCGTGCAGGGTGGCGGCTGCTCGGGGCTGCAATACGGCTTCGAGTTCGATGAACAGGTCCAGGACGGTGACACCTGCATCGAGAACCAGGGGGTGAAGCTGCTGATCGATCCGATGAGCGTGCAATACCTCATGGGCGCGGAGATCGATTACCGGGAAGGACTCGACGGGGCTCAGTTCGTCATCCGTAATCCCAACGCCACGACCACCTGCGGTTGCGGGTCTTCCTTCACCGCCTGAAGCATTCCCCGGTCCCGCGTGCCTTCGCGCCAGATCGGCTCCCGCGATAGACTGACGAGCCGGGGCCGCAGCGGCGACTCGCTTCCCGAAGTCCTGGCGGCGGTCGATCTCGGTTCCAACAGTTTTCACATGGTCGTGGCGAGGTACTCGCACGGCCAGCTGGTCATCATCGACCGTCTGCGCGAGATGGTCCGCCTGGCCTCGGGGGTCGAGGAGAACGGTCGCATCGACGATGCGGTGGCGGCCCGGGCGATCGCCTGTCTGCAGCGGTTCGGACAACGGCTGCGCGCGATGCGCGCCGGGAGCGTGCGCGCGGTCGGCACCAGTGCACTGCGCTTTGCGCACCGCAAGCAGTCCTTCCTGGAACGGGCGCGGATGGCACTGGGC
>JAKAFQ010000264.1 GCA_021817875.1 Pseudomonadota bacterium | reverse complement strand
GTTGCACGGCCGCGACTGGGAACGCTATGCCTATGTGAAAGCACGCGCCGTCACCGCCCTGGACCGCTATGCGGAGCTGCACTCCGCGGTGCTGCGACCGTTCGTCTACCGGCGCTACCTCGACTATGGGGTGTTCGACAGTCTGCGCGAGATGCGGGCGCTGATCGAGCGCGAGGTCGAGCGGCGGGAACTCTCCGAACACATCAAGCTCGGTCCGGGCGGCATCCGCGAGATCGAATTCATCGTGCAGACCTTCCAGCTGATCCGCGGCGGGCGCGACCCGGGATTGCAGACCGCCTCACTCCTCACGGCGCTGGGGCGGCTCGCAGAGGAGAAGATCCTGCCACCGGAGGCGGCAGCCGAACTGCGCGCAGCGTATCTGTACCTGCGGCGTCTGGAGAACTGCCTGCAGATGCTCGAGGACCGGCAGTGCCACCAGCTGCCCGGCGACGATCTGGCACGCGAGCGCATCGCCGTGGCGATGGGCCACGGAACGTGGCTGGCCCTGCTCGGCGAGCTCGACCGGCACCGTGAGCGGGTCAGCGCGCAGTTCCGCAAGCTGGTGGCCGGTGTCGGGGAGGACTCGGGCGCGCAGGCGCGGATCGATCTCGGCAGGGCCTGGGATGAGGCGGCGGAGACGACCGCCCTGACCGACTCGCTGGCGCAGGCCGGCTTCGTCGCGCCGGGGGAGGCAGTGAGGCTCCTGCTCGAGCTGCGCGCTTCGACTCTGGTGCGCAAGCTGGACGATGCCGGGCGCCGGCGCCTGCAGGCGCTGCTTCCGCCGCTGCTCGCCGACATCGCCTCGGGGATCGCCGGCGGCGAGGAGCAGCTGATGGTGCTGCGCCGCATCCTGTCCATCCTCGAGGCGACCGGCAAGCGTTCGGCATACTTCGCTTTGTTGCGCGAGAGCCCGGCTGCGCGGTGCCGGCTGGTGGAGATCTGCCGGCAGGGGGAATTCCTCACACGCCAGATTGCCTCGTACCCGCTGCTGCTCGATGAGCTGGTCGACGAGCGCACGTTGTCGGAGCTGCCCGATCGCGATGGGCTCGCGCGGGAGCTCGAGATCGGCCTGCAGCGCGCCGGGGAGGATCCGGAGCGAGAGGTGGAGGCGCTGTGTCACTTCCAACGTGCGGCGGTCTTCCAGGTCGCGGTGGCGGATCTCGCCGGCAGCCTTCCGGTCATGCGTGTGAGTGATCGGCTGACCGTCATCGCCGAGCTCATCGTCGATCGCGCGCTCGAGCTGGGCTGGCGGCAGATCACGGCGCAGTTCGGTGTTCCCTGCTGCGGCGACGAGCGCCGCCCGGTGCGGATCTGCGCCATTGGATACGGCAAGCTCGGCGGCATCGAGCTCGGCTACGGATCGGACCTGGACCTGGTGTTCCTGCACGATTCGCGCGGGGAGCGGCAGGAGACCAGCGGCGAGCATCCGATCGACAACCAGGTTTTCTTTGTGCGCCTGGCTCAGCGTGTGGTGCACCTGCTCACGATGCATTCGGCCGCCGGAAGGCTCTACGAGGTGGACGTGCGGCTGCGTCCGAGCGGCAAGGGCGGATTCCTGGTGACGCAGATCGATGCGTTTGCCGACTATCAGCGCCACGAAGCCTGGACCTGGGAGCACCAGGCTCTGTTGCACGCGCGCGCGGTGGCCGGCTCACGCGGACTGTGCGGGGAATTCGAGCGCATCCGCATGGATGTGCTGCAACGTCACGTGCGCCGCACCACGCTGCGCGAGGACGTGCGCACCATGCGGGAACGGATGCGCCGGGAGCTGTCCAAGGGCGGCGATGGGCGGATGGATTTGAAACAGGACCCGGGCGGCATCGCGGACATCGAATTCCTGGCCCAGTACTGGGCGCTCAGGTGGGCCGGGCAGTATCCGGCGGTCGCGATGTTTGCGGATACCATCCGCCAGCTCGAATCCGTCGCTTCCGCCGCGCTGGTGCCGCAACCGACGGTGGACGTGCTGACCGGCGCGTACCGTGCCTATCGCAGCCGCAGGCATCACCTGGCGCTCGGCGGCGATGGCGATCTGGCGCCGGCGGAGGATTTCGCGGCCGAGCGCGCCGCGGTCATCGAGGTGTGGGATCGGGCCATGCGCCCGGTATAATGCGCCACGACGTTTCATTGGCTTTCGCAAGGTATCGAAATGGCCGCCCATGCGCAGCCCCTGATCCAGCCCAACGCCCAGAGTCAATACGAAGTGGGTCCCGAGGACCTGCCGCTGTGCTGTCCCATGCCCCAGATGCAGCTGTGGAGCTCCCACCCCAGGGTGTATCTGCCGATCGGCCCGGCGGGCTGGGCGAAGTGTCCGTATTGCAGCGCCGAGTACACGCTGAAGCGTTGAGCGATTGACGACTGCGGGGCCGCCATCGACCCCGGAGCGGACCGGCCGCGCCGCGCAACGTCCGGCGCATGCATCGCCGGGGTCGGGGCGTCACGCTCTTGCGCCCAGGCAAAGCGCCGTAGCGCGATCTGTGGACGAGCGCGCGGCAAACGGGCCGACCCGAAAAAGGACCGTGGCAGACGGCTGGCGCGATGACTACGCCGGGTCCGGGCGGCTCATCAGCGGTTCGATGAGATCCAGGAGCCGATCGAGCGCGCCGCGATTGGCTTCGACCGCGGCGCGGCCGATCGCCCCGATCCGCTCGCGCTCGCCCGAATCGCGCAGCCAGGCGTCCAGATGCGTGGCCAGCTCGACGGCGTCGTGCACGATCACGGCGGCACCCCGCTCACTCAGAAGCCGGGCGATCTGCTCGCTGTTGAACTGATGGGGTCCGGTCAGGATGGGCCGGCCGAGCGAGGCCGGCTCCAGCAGGTTATGCCCGCCGACCGGTACGAGGCTGCCGCCGACGAAGGCGGCATCGGCAGCCGCATAGAAGTCGAGCAGCTCGCCCAGGGTGTCGAGCAGCAGCACCTGCGCAGAGTCCATGGCCTGAGCCGAAGCGGACTGGGAGTGTCTGACGAAACCGATGCCCTGGGTGCCGAGCAGGGCAGCGACCTCCGGGACGCGATTCGGATGCCGCGGTGCCAGCACCAGCAGCGCGCGCGGATGGTTTTGACGGACCCGCCGGTGCGCCTCGAGGAGTGTCCGTTCCTCGCCGCCATGGGTGCTGCCTGCGACCCACACCGGCCGCGCGGCGGCGCAGCGCGCCCGCAGGCTTTGCCCGCGGGCGAGGATCTCGGGCGGCACAGTGAAGTCGAACTTGAGATTGCCGATGACGCGCGTGCGGCCGGTGGCCGCGCCGAGGCCGCGGAATCGCTCCGCGTCCGCCTCGCTCTGCGCCGCCACAGTGGCCGTGCTCAGCGCATCTGTGATCAAGGCGCCGAGCGCGCGATAACGCCGGGCCGAACGCGCCGAGAGGCGTGCGCTCGCGATGACGAGCGGTACCCGCCGGCGCCGGCATTCGCGGTACAGGTTCGGCCATAATTCCGTTTCCAGGATCACGGCGAGGCGCGGCTGCGCGCGATCGAGGAAGCGGCGTACCGACCCCGGCAGATCGTAAGGCAGATAACGCGTCGTGATCGACGGACCGAGGGTGTCGGCACGGGCGGCGCCCGTCGGCGTGAAGGCCGTGACCAGCACAGGCAATGCCGGGAAGCGCCGGCGCAGTCCTTTGACCAGTATGGCGGCAATCTGGACCTCGCCGACCGAGGCGGCGTGGATCCACACCGGGCCGCCCCGTACGGCCGGTCCGAAACCGAAGCGCTCGCCGATACGGCTCCAGGGGCCGCGATGACCGCGACTGCCCCAGGCGAGCAGGGCGGCGTGCACCGGTGCCACCAGATAGATCGCCAGCAGGTACAGCAGGCGCACGGGGGTCAGGCACGCGGTACAGCCGGATCGGGCGGCTGCAGGGGAAGTTGCCGGTAGCCGCCGAGCAGCGCGTGCCAGTCGGCGTCGGTGAATCGCTCGGCCGGCAGGCTGTAGGTGATCTTTTCCAGCGAGCGGCGCAGGCGGACCAGATTACCGTCGCGCCACAGTCCCTCGGGGCGCAGCCGGCACCGGTCGAAGTCCACCAGGTACACGCCGTGCCCGCCGATGAGCACGTTGTGCGCATTGAGATCGGCATGACACACGCCCAGATCGTGGAACCGGCGGATGCAGCGGCCGATCGAGATCCAGGTGAGCAGCGGGAGCGGGCCGGCGTGCAGTGCTTCCGTCAGAGACCCCGCCGACGCGAGCCGCCCGGTGATGATGTCGCCGCGGTAGACACGACCCTGACGGACATAGCGGGCGGCCACCGGCACCGGCACCGGCAGTCCCGCCAGATGCAGCCGATGAGTGAGGGCCCACTCCGCGAAGGGGCGGGTCTGGTCCTCCGCGCGCCACAGGTACCGGTCCGCCAGGATGCGGGCCGCGAGTCCGCCGCGCCGGTAATGCCGCAGGACCAGGTCCTGCCCGGCGGTGCGCACGTAATGCGTCGTGCCGCGACCACGCGCCGTGCCGGTGAGCGCATCGCGCCCCGCCCAGAACTCCGGCTCGAACCAGCAGGGGCTGAAATTGCGGGCGAGCGCGGCGTTGTATAGCATGGCGCCCCCAGCACAGACCAGGCGCTTGACCGCGGACCCGAGCGGCCAGCTTCCGTTCACCGCCCGGTATCCTCCGCTTCGATGTCCCGGATGTTGCCCCCAGACCGACCGCCGCGCAGCGTGTGCATCCTCAGACTCTCGGCACTCGGAGACACCTGCCACGTGGTGCCGGTCGTGCGCACGCTGCAGCACGTGTGGCCGCAGACGCAGCTGACTTGGATCATCGGCAAGGCCGAGGCGCGCTTGATGGAGCTCATCGATGGGGTGGAGTTTATCACCGTGGACAAGCGGGCCGGGCTGCAGGCCGGTCGTGCGCTGCGCGCGCGCCTCGGCGGCCGCCATTTCGACGTCCTGCTGCACATGCAGCTGTCACTGCGGGCGAGTCTCCTCTCGCGCGCAGTGCGGGCCGACACCCGCCTGGGATTCGACCGGCCGCGGGCGCGCGAGCTGCAGTGGGTGTTCACCAACGCGAGGATCGCCCCCCGGTCGGGCGAACACGTGCTCGACAGTTTTTTCGGCTTCACGGCGGCGTTGGGCATCCGGGAGCGGCTGCTGCGTTGGGACGTTCCTCTGCCTGCCGAGGCGCTCGCCTACGCCGAGCGGCTGATTCCCGAGGGGCAGCGGACGCTCGTCATCAGCCCCTGCTCGAGCCATGCGCTGCGCAACTGGAGTGCGCGCGGCTACGCGCAGGTGGCCGATCATGCCGTGCGCCGGCACGGGATGCGGGTGATCCTGGCGGGCGGGCCGACGCAGCCTGAGAAGCGGCTGGGCGCGGAGATTGCACGCGCGGCGGCCGTGCCACTCCTCAACCAGATCGGGCGTGACACGCTGCCGCAGATGCTGGCGCTGCTGCAGCGGGCCACGGTGCTGCTCAGTCCGGATTCCGGACCGGCCCACATGGCGACCATGGTCGCAACCCCGGTCATCGGCCTGTATGCGGCGACCAATCCCGAGCGCAGCGGACCGTACCTGTCGCGACAGTGGTGCGTGAACGCCTATCCGGCTGCGGCGCGTCGCTTCCGTCGCCGCGAGCCCGGTCAGCTGCCCTGGAACGAGAAGATCGAGGAACCCGGCGTCATGGACCTGATCGGTCCCGCCGATGTGACCGGCAGGCTCGACGAATTGTTAGCATACCGGGTATGAAAGACATCCTGGTGCCAATCTCCCCCGGCGAACTGCTCGACAAGATCACCATCCTCAGGATCAAATCTGCGCGCATCGCCGATCAGGCCAAGCTCGCAAATGTCCGGCTCGAGCTCGGGCTGCTCGAGAACACCTGGCGCGAAGCCCGCGGTGAGACCGATGTGGCCGCCGACGAGCGGGCATTGCAGACGGTCAACGAGCGCCTGTGGGACATCGAGGACCGGATCCGCGAGAAGGAGGGCCAACGGACCTTCGACCAGGAGTTCATCGAGCTCGCCCGCTCGGTGTACATCGAGAACGACCGGCGCGCGGCGCTCAAGAAGCGCATCAGCCTCGCGCTCGGATCGCGGCTGCTCGAGGAGAAATCCTACCGGGACTATCGCTAGAGACTACCTGTTCCCGGGCGACGGCGGGGTCATGCCGGCCGGTGTGATCTCCCCGGGCGAGACCGGTACCGGCGTGTTCAACCAGCCGTTGATCGCCTGCACGGCGCTGCGGGTCAGAGTGCCGGCGGCATACTGCAGCTGGATGACGCTGTTGATGTAGCCATAGCGACTGGTCGCGTAGTTGGTCCTGGCCAGCACCAGGGCGCTGAGGGAGGTCAGGACATCC
>JAKAFQ010000263.1 GCA_021817875.1 Pseudomonadota bacterium | reverse complement strand
CGACGATGCCCGGGTCGAGCGGAACGGCGCAGGTGATCGCCTCGCCCACGATTGTGCCGGTGTACATCAGCACTGGCTCGCTGGCGACTGGCAACGAGGCGAACGACGCGACGTTCCTCAGCCAACTGGTGAACTCGCAGGAGTGGGGACTGCTCTCGCAGTACGGGGTCGGCGCGGCAACCGTCGATGCTGCGGTAACCGTGAATCCCGGGTCGTGGAATTCTGGTCACACCGTGACGCGCGCGGATCTCACCACGATCCTGCAGGACGTGCAGTCGCAGGGAGTCACCCTGACCGGAAGCACCGTGCTCACCGTGTACCTTCCGGTCGGCGTCTACGTCAATCCGGTGGTCAATGGTGGCACCGGCTACACCGGCACGGTAGCCTCTGGCAGCACGAATGTCCCCTTCGCGTTGGTGGCCGATAATTCGAGCAACGGTCAGTATGTTGCTGTGGATAGCGTGTATTGGGAGGCCGAGGCCGGCATCGTCAACGATGTGACGAACGCGGGCGGCAATGGCTATGCCTGGATGTCCTCGAATCCGGACCTCTGGCTCGGGACCAGCGTCACGCAGCAGAGCACGTCGTTTGAAAACGACGCGACGAACATCGGCGTCGGAACGGTGTGCATGAGCGTCGATGGGGCTGGCCCGCTTCAGGCGACGGACATTTCCACCGGCGACATCTTCCCGATCTGGTCGCAGCAGGACGCGAACGCTGGTCGCAATCCCTGCCAGCCGAATGCAGACTACTACGACAACACACAGCCAAACCCGATCGTCACGCTCTCGGATAGCAATACACCCTTCGTTGGCGTGGTGCCACAGGGCACGACGACTGTGACTGGCGCGCTCGGCGGAGTCTCGCGGACCGATCAGGCGATTGTCGTCGCACCCGGGAAGTCCGTCACCGTGCAGGCTCAGGTGTTCACCACAGCGGCCGTGCAGGACATGGCAGCGAGCGTGAACGTGGTGTCCTACATCAGTGGGGTCGACACGGGGAACTGCTCGTACCAGACGGTAGGCGGGGTGCAGCCCATCGCGGGCCTCTGCACGCCGCTCGTTTCGGTCTCGGCGGTGAAGAATGTCACGCGGCCGAGCGCCTCCGGCGTGAACAACGGAGACACCATCGAGTTCACCGTCACGGCCTCGAGCACACCCTTCAAGGGGATGTACGTGCTCACTGTCGAGTTGGGCAGCGAGTCCGTAGCAACACCAATCGCCGTCACGAACGGCACGACTTGGCAATGATCGCGGATTGATCCAATGACCAAAGGCACCCGCAATCAGCGGGTGCCTTTAGTTCGCCAGGACTGTAGGCAGGTTTGGAGGACTACCATGCATCCCCCTCAGGAACCGAAGTACGGAATCCGTGACGGAAAAATCGTGAACCGCCTGAGCGGTGCGCCCATCCCCGATGACGAACCGATCTTCATATTCCGGGCGAAGGACCGGCTCGCCGTTCGAATACTCACGGCGTACTTCAGCGCCATCGAGAACCCCGAACACGCCCGGGCGGCGGCGGCTCGCCTCGAGGACTTCAAGCGCTTCGCCAGAGAGCATCCCGAACGGATGAAGGACCCGGACACGAGCACCGCCCAGGCACGATGATTGCGCCTGACCATGGCTTTGCTCTACCCTGCCGCTTCCTCGACATCGAGTCGGTGTTGAATATACATGAGCGCCCGGGCGACGTAGATCTTCGCCATCCGCTCGCTAATCCCCATCTCGCGGCTCACCGCCTCAAACGTCCATCCGCAGACCACCTGAAGCAGGAATGCCTCGCAATATTGCGCGGGCAGTTCGTCGACCGCGCGCGCGACTATCTCGAGCCGACGGCCGGCCCGCATCACCCTCTCCGCCGATCGCCTCGGCGCCCAATGTCGCTGAGCTCGCGAATCCCGTCACCGAGCGCGTCGCATACGCCGACCCGTAGCGCATCGGCAATCTCCAAGTCCTGCTCGGCGTCCTGCCAGCGCAGCGCGAGCTGCGCCGCGACGGCGGTAGCGTAGATCGCGCGCAACCGCAGGCACAGCGCCGTGAGTTCCATGGACATCACATCGCCGGTATGTCCTGCGCGGCTTTTCGATGCGACGGAAACACGAATCCTTCGACCAGCAAATTTCGAATCAGCCATGAGACGCTCCTTTACGAACAGCCGCTTGTCAGTGTCGCAGCCCGTCAGATCGTAGTTCTCGCAGCTCGTAGGAAAAACCCTCTGTTTCGACCAAATTTGCGTAGTTTTTCACCCTTGACGATTCCCGTCGTCTGTGCATTCCGTGCGCGGCCGGCATGGGGAAAATTGGTACTCCGCCGGCCTCCGGAATCCACGTCTACGTCCCGTTCACGGCCAGCCGGCCGTCCCAATCTCCCCTGCCGCCGTTCTGGCCCGAGCGTAATTGTCACATCTCATAGATATTAAAAGCGTTTAGGCGTCATCCGGGGCCGGGATCATGACGCGCCGCAAGCCGGGACTACCTACTCTGCGGCGGCACTTTGCTGTAAGCTGATGCAGTAATGCCGGAAGCCCGATGGGGAGCCAAAAATCGGAGTTGGCTGGCGCGCAGCACGGATCAGCACGCACGGTGAGAGCGTCGGTGACACTGAATTCCGAGGTATATCGGATCCTCGAAGCCCTGGCGAAACAGAAGGAGGTCTCCACGACATGGGTGTTGCGCGATGCCGCAGAGAAATACGTCGCCGATCAATGGCCGCTGTTCCAGAAGCCCCGCCATGACAACTAAGACCGAATCTGTCTCAGGCGTACGGGAAAACGACGGTCTGCGAGAAAGCCGGACCCGAGTCCTGTGCAGAATACGGCAACCGCCGCGCCTGCCTGACCGAAACCAGTCTTTACGGGAGGCAAGCGATGGCTGCGGGCACTTTACATGACGCCACCATGATACCCAAACCACCACGCGACCCAGTCCGCCGAACAGAATATCGGGGCTGTGGAAGGTGCCGACGATATTGCGCTGAAGCCAGGATCAAACGCTGATGCTCAGCGCGACGTCGACCGTTGGATCTATGCCTCAGGTGGGCTTGGGTTCGTATGCTCTTAGCAGCTATCGTCTTGACTGAACTCGCGCCGACCGTCGAGTCCCATAAGCATGAATAAGCCGCCCCGTGCCAAGGAAAGGCTTGAGACGCTAGAAAAGTACTCTGCCCGCGCAACGCTTATCATTGCAGGCGGAGTAATTATTGAGGTTTTCGCTCTTGACTTGTTTCCCCATCCCGTTTGGGAGAAGGTCTTCGGAACACTCGGAAACCTTGCGGTCGCTCTGGGCCTTATACTTGAGTATGTTGTAATTCAACGAACGATAGTAGCAACGAGACTGGCCAATGCCGAGGCAGAGAGCGAAGTTGCGGCAGCAAATGAACGGGCTGCGGCGGCTGAGCAAAAGGCTGCAGAGGCGAATGAACGCGCAGCGGAGATCGAGCGGATTACCGCAGGGCGTCGGCTGAACCAATCTCAATTCGAAAACTTGGTGATTGCTATCCGGAAGCTGTCGGTATCCTTGACTGTTCTGATTCAAAACCAGAGAAGCGATGCAGAGGCGTTCACTTTTGCGAACGATATCAATCGCGCCTTCACGGCAGCAGGGATTCAAACGCGCAGAGGCGAAAATGAGTTTCTGACTCTAGCATCTCCCCTCTTTGGGGTACTTATCTCGGTCGACAAGCGGTTGGACTTCGGTGCGTTCGTCGAAGTTTTTGGAAAGGGGGGAATTCAGGTTGTTGTCTCCCAGAACCCACCAGAAACGCACTCCACCGGATTTACACCAGCGCCAAATTTGTACGTTTTCGTCGCCCCGAAGCCTCCGCCAGATATGGTCATTTAGAGCTGAACCTTTTCAAACGGGATGCCGTCCTGTTGAAGGCCCGACAACGCTGCCCATCAGGATCCCCGAATCATAGCGCGTAGAGCGAGTACATGAAGTTCCCGCACCCGAGACCGTTATTCCCGCCGGATAGCTGAATCTGTCCGCCCTGCCCCGCCGGCAAGACGAAGGTGATCGAGAACGGAAAGTACATATCGGTTGGGTTGTAGTTCGAGCCGCCCTTGGCGTACTGCGCGCTCTGCGCGAGCGTCGCCCCGCCCGAAGTGGCCGCCAGCGTGAGGATGCCCGTGTTGCTGGCGCCTGACCCGCATCCGCCCTGGCCGATGCCCGCCGTCGCGACGGCCACCACCAGTTGCGGGTAGTTCTCGGTCGGCAGATTGACGGTCGGCGGGCTGGTGCCGTACTGGATGCAGCGATATCGATAGTACCGGTAGCCACACCAGCCCCAATAGCTATACGTTGAGGGACCGACAGGTCCGCATCGCGTCGGGCTGCCGATCACCCCGCCGCCGCAGTTCTCCGGCTTTCCGAGGTTCGCCACACTGCTCATTGCGGAGTTGAACTCGTTGCACAACGTCGCGATGGAGTTGTAACCCGTCGAGCAGGGTCCCTGGTTCAGGCGATTGTTGATGCCTCCGATATTGTTCGCATTGTTGTTGATCTGTCCCTGCTGGCTGCTGTACTCGTTGTTCAGGTTGTTGATTTGGCCCTGCTGGTTGTTGACCTGCTGCGCGACTTGGGAGAACCACTCACCTGAGGCGCGATCATAGAGGTCGTTGAGGTTGATCGAACCGTGGAAATCGCCCGGACTCGAGTTCGTCGTCCCTCCGTCGGTCGTCACCATCGACCAGCCGTTGCTGAAGTTCGGATTGAAACCCCAATGGCCGTACCCGTGAGAGTCGTTATAGATCGTATAGCCCGGCCCCGACACGGTGCCGTGGTATCCGACGTGGAACATCGTTCCGTATCTGTAGTTCCAGATTTGCAACCCGCTTTGATTGAAGACCGTAGTATCCGTGTTCCCGCCACCCAAATCGAAGCCCACGGCGCCGGAACCGCAGGTAGGCTCGCTGATTGCGTTGATGTCCCCGATGGACATGTCAGCATGGCCATCGCACCCGATCGACGTCGAAACCTGACCGTTCTCCGCGTACAAGTGGCCCGGCACGTGCAGATTACCGTTTTGGTTCACGGCGAGGGCTTGCCACGAAGACCCGGACCACGCGAACGCTCGATCGGTATCCAGCGTCAACCGCACATCGCCGTTCTGGTTTCCGGATCCCGGCAGAGCTGCGAAGGTCGCCACCGGCGCGCGCCAGTGCCCGCCTCCGACGGCGGTCCACGTGCCGCCCTGGCAGCTCACGAGCGCCCCGGTGCCGTCCTGGGCGATCGCACCCGTATTAGCGCACGCTCTGCCCGGCGTCTCGACGGCCCCCAGGATCAAGGGGGTGCTCATCGTGTTTCCCGCGGCGGTGGGCGCCGGGACGCGCCAGAGGAAGCGCGAGTCGTCCGCCTGCTGCGCGGCATTGCTCTCGACTTTCACGTCGATCGAACCCGGCCCGATGCCGGCCGGCGCCGCCGCCTGCCAGGTGCGTCCCGTGCCATAGATCGTGCCAGCCACCTGTCCAGCGACCGGCACCTCGGGCACATACCCGCCGCGGTCCCCGAGATCCAGCAGAATCTGCCCCGCGTCTGCGTCGGGATACCGGTACGCGCCCTGCGCCACCACGTAGCCCGTGACATTGCCGCTCGAGTCCGCCTGGTACTCGATGGAGATCGGGTCGCCCATCGCGTCCACCGCCGAGGTCCCCGGCGGCAGATAGCCCTGCTGGATCAAGGTCTGGACGGACACCGTGTGCGTGCTGCCCGGGGCGGACAGAGAGGCCATGTAGCCGTACTCATACTGCAGGGCGGCATTGTCGATGTGCGCCAATTGCCCCGCCTCCACCTGCGCGACCTGGTCGGTGAACGCGGTGTGCTGCATCCCGACCATGCTCGGGAGCATGATCGCGATGCCCACCATCGCGGCAATGAGCAGAATGAATTCGGCTGCGCCCATAGGATTCTCTCTACAGTGTGATGACAGCCCGGACGACGTACCGCCCGCTGGCCGACTGGATCGTCCAGACGCCGCCGATCAGATTGCCTGATGCGGCGAGCGTATTTGGAGTGAGCGCCCCATAGGGGGCCTGAACCGAGCAAGATGCGCTCGTAGCAGAGATCGACACGCCGTCGGGAAGCGTCATGCCTTCCGTCTCGCCGGGTGCTTCGAAAACCGCGAGGCAGTTCCGGTCAAGTGCATCGGCGAGTGCGGCCGTGGGCACGCTCCCGGCATGGGGTTGCGCCACCGCTGCGAGACCGGCAAGGACAGCGAGCGCTACGGCCAAGAGGAGAAGTCCGAGCATATGCGCCTCGGGCAGTGCGCGCCGGGGGCGCACATGGCACCCCCGGCGCAGCACACTACATGCCCGAGTA
>JAKAFQ010000262.1 GCA_021817875.1 Pseudomonadota bacterium | reverse complement strand
GGTGGCGGCCCGGGCGATCGCCTGCCTGCAGCGGTTCGGACAACGGCTGCGCGCGATGCGCGCCGGGAGCGTGCGCGCGGTCGGCACCAGTGCACTGCGCTTTGCGCACCGCAAGCAGTCCTTCCTGGAACGGGCGCGGATGGCACTGGGCCACCCCATTGAAATCATCTCCGGCCGGGAGGAGGCGCGGCTGATCTATGGTGGGGTGGCGCACCATCTGCCGCGCGAACCCGGGCGCCGTCTGGTGATCGACATCGGGGGCGGAAGCACCGAGCTCATCGTCGGCGAGGGCCTGATCCCGCTCGAGCTGGAGAGCGTGCGGCTGGGCTGCGTGATGCTGAGCGAGCGGTTCTTCGCGGACGGCAAGATCTCCGCCAAGCGCATGGGCGCGGCACGCGTGGCGGCCCGCTCGCAGCTCGCGCCGGTGCAGGACGCCTTCCTGCGGCGCGGCTGGAAGCACTGTGCCGGCAGCTCGGGGACGGTCCGCGCGATCGCTGAGGCCATCCGCGAGCTCAACCCCCGGGCGACCGTGATCACACCCGCCGGGGTGAAGCGCCTGCTGGAGGCCGTGGTGAGCGCCGGGCACGTGCGGAACCTGCGATTTGCGGCCATCACCGAGGACCGCCGGCCGGTGTTCCCGGGCGGGCTGGCGATCCTCGCGGAGATCTTCGCGGTGCTGCGTCCGAGGCAGATGCGTATCGCCGAAGGCGCCCTGCGTGAGGGTCTGCTGTATGACATGGTCGGCAGGTTCACCGACGAGGATGCGCGCGAGCGTACCGTGCGCAGCATGCAACTGCGTTATCACGTCGACGGGGACCAGGCTGGGCGGGTGGAGGCGACCGCGCTGAGGTTTCTGAGAGATGCCCGGGCGTCCTGGAGACCGCGGGGGGAGCCGGCGGCGGATCTGCTGTTGAAATGGGCGGCACGGCTGCATGAGGTCGGACTGGATGTCGCGCACAGCGGCTACCACCGTCACGGAGCCTACCTGCTCGAGAACGCCGACATGCCGGGCTTCTCGCGCGACGAGCAGCAGCTGCTCGCCCGCGTGGTCGGTGGCCAGCGTCGCAAGCTCTCGCGCGAGAGCCTGGCCGGCCTGGCGCCCCCCTGGAACCGCCAGGCGCTGTGGCTGATCGTGCTGCTGCGCCTGGCGGTGCTGCTGCATCGCGGCCGCGGGCGCGATGCGCTGCCGCGGATCAGGCTGTCGGTGCGGGGCCGGGAGCTGACGCTGGCATTTCCTGCGCGCTGGCTCAAAGAGCATCCGCTCACCCTCGCGGACCTGCAGCAGGAGGTGGACTACCTGCGCGCAGCGGGCGTGCGGCTGACCGTGGCCGGTTAAGGGCCGGCCGGTGCCGGATTCGCCTGGACCGGGACCGCGGGTTCCTCGCTCCAGGCGCCGATCGAGCCGAACGCCGATCCGGCCGCGTTGCGCGCCAGCAGCTCGCCCTGCAGCGATATCTTCGGAGCCGTTCCGGCCGACAGCCGCTCGTAGCGGCCGTCGGCCCGCAGCCGCCAGGCCTGGCAGTTGTCGCGCAGCGCGAGCTCGAGATTCTCGAGGATGCGCTGGCGGTGCGACGGGCGTTGGATGGGAAAGGCGACTTCGATGCGGTGAAAGAAATTGCGCTCCATCCAGTCGGCGCTCGAGCAGAAGATCTCCGACTCACCGGCGTTCTCGAAGTAAAACGTACGGGAGTGCTCGAGAAAGCGCCCGACGATGGAGCGCACCTCGATGTTCTCCGACACGCCCGGCACGCCGGGACGCAACGCACACACGCCGCGCACGATGAGCTCGATCCTGACCCCGGCGCGTGAGGCGCGATACAGCGCTTCGATGGCCTGCTGCTCGACCAGCGCGTTCATCTTGGCGATGATCCGGGCCGGCCGGCCGGCCCGCGCGTGCTCGATCTCGCGCTCGATCTTGGCGAGCAGCGCATCGTGCATGCCGAAGGGAGACTGCAGCAGGCAGTTGAGCCTCGGGGTGCGGGTGAGGCTGGTCAGCTCGAGAAACAGCTCGTGGACATCCTGGCCGACCTCGTCGCGGCAGGTGAACAGGCTGTAGTCGGTGTATTGGCGGGCAGTGCGCGGGTGATAATTGCCGGTGCCGAGGTGGCAGTAGCGGCGGATGCCTCCGGGTTCGCGACGCACCACCAGTGCGAGCTTGGCGTGCGTCTTGTAACCCACCACGCCATACATGACGTGCGCGCCGGCTTCCTGCATGCGGTTGGCCAGCTCGATATTGGCCTCCTCGTCGAAACGGGCGCGCAGCTCGATGATCACCGTGACGTCCTTGCCGGCGTTGGCCGCGCTGACCAGGGCATCGACGATGGGTGAATCGTTTCCCGTGCGGTAGAGCGTCTGCTTGATGGCGAGAACGTTCGGGTCGGCGGCGGCCTGGCGCAGGAAGTCCATCACCGGCGCGAAGCTCTGGTACGGGTGGTACAGCAGCATGTCCCTCTGGCGCACGCAGTCGAATATGTCCGCCCCGCCAGCGAGGCGCCGCGGCAGACCCGGCGTGAACGGCGGGTACTTCAGGTCGGGGCTCTGCACCAGGTCATACACCGCCGACAGGCGGTTGAGATTCACCGGGCCCGGCACGCGGTAGGTGTCCAGCTCGCCGAGGGCGAACTGACGCTGCAGGAACTGCACGATGTCCTCCGGGCAGTCGCTCGAGGTCTCCAGGCGCACCGAGGCGCCGTAGCGCCGATGCGCCAGCTCGCCCTCGAGGGC
Source organism: Pseudomonadota bacterium (assembly GCA_021817875.1). The sequence continues at coordinate 3,609 of JAKAFQ010000262.1, read as the reverse complement.
GCGCCGCAGGTCGTCGATCTCCTCCTCGTCGACGAACAGGTCGCTGTTGCGCGTCAGGCGGAACTGGTAGCAGCCCAGGACCCGGATGCCGCTGAACAGCTTCTGCACGAACGCCTGCACGATGGCGGTGAGCAGCACCAGCGTCCGTCCGGTGTCCTCGGTCGGCACGGGCACGACCCGGGGAAGCGAGCGCGGCGCCTGCACGATGGCGAGCTCGGTGTCGCGGCCGAAGGCATCGCGCCCCTCGAGCCGGACGATGAAGTTCAGGCTCTTGTTCTGGGTACGCGGGAACGGCCGCGCCGGATCGAGGCCGAGCGGACTGAGCACCGGCGCGACCTCGTGCTCGAAGTAGCCCTCGAGCCAGGTGTGAGCCTGCGGCGTCCAGCCGCCATCCCCGGGCAGGCGGATGCCGCAGGCGGCCAGTTGCGGCACCAGCAGCTCGTTGAGACACCGGTACTGCTCGGCAACCAGCCGCACGGCCCGTTCGTGAATGGCCGCCAGCTGCTCCTCGATCGACAGACCGTCGGCCGCGAACTGGCCCGAACCGAGCTCCTGGAGCTGCTTCAGACCCGCCACGCGGATCTCGAAGAACTCGTCGAGATTGTTCGATGAAATGCACAGGAACCGCAGACGTTCCAGAAGCGGCGCCGAGTCATCGAACGCCTGTGACAGCACCCGCTGGTTGAACTCCAGGAACGACAGCTCCCGGTTGATGTAGAGCCGGGGCGATTTCAGGTCGGACGCGTCCATCGTCGCAAGTAAACCAGAGTATGGTGACGAATGCATGTCTGGCCGTGAAAGCCGGGGGGGCAGGACCGCCGCTCGTGCGCGCTCGCGGCGCGATTCCGGATGAGCCATGGCTTCGCTACACTCCGGAAGCAGCGCAAACCGCCTGAACCGGAGAGAATCGTTCAAGCCATGTCCACCATCGATCCACCGGCCGATCAGCTGTCCGAGCTCGAACGCGGCGCCCACGAAGTGCTGCTTACCGCGGATCTCGCCCGCAAGCTGGCGCGCGGCGTGCCGCTGCGCGTCAAGGCGGGGTTCGATCCGACGGCGCCGGATCTGCACCTCGGGCACACGGTGCTGCTCAACAAGATGCGCCAGTTCCAGCAGTTCGGTCATGAAGTCATCTTCCTGATCGGCGATTTCACCGGGCTCATCGGTGATCCCACCGGGCGCAACCAGACCCGTCCGCCGCTCACTCCGGAGGAAGTGCAGTCGAACGCGCGCACCTACGAGCGCCAGGTGTTCAAGATCCTCGATCCCGAGCGCACGCGGGTCGATTTCAACTCCAGATGGCTGTCCGCCATGGGGGCGGCCGACTTCGTGCGCCTCGCGGCGCACTACACCGTGGCGCGCATGCTCGAGCGCGACGACTTCTCCACACGCTACAGAAGTGGCCAGCCGATCGCCATCCACGAGTTTCTCTATCCGCTCGCACAGGGCTACGACTCGGTGGCGCTGCAGGCCGACGTCGAGCTCGGCGGAACCGACCAGAAGTTCAACCTCCTGGTCGGGCGCCAGCTGCAGACGGCCTACGGTCAGGAACCGCAGGTCGTGCTGACCATGCCGCTTCTGGAAGGCACCGATGGCGTCAACAAGATGTCGAAGTCGTTGGGCAACTACATCGGGATCGCCGAGCCCGCAGACGCGATGTTCGGCAAGGTCATGTCGATCTCGGACGAGCTGATGTGGCGCTATTACGAACTGTTGTCTTTCCGCCCGTTGACGGAAATCGCCGCGCTCAGGCACTCGGTCGGCGCCGGCCGTAATCCGCGTGACGTCAAGCTCGAGCTCGCCGACGAGCTGACCCGCCGGTTTCACGGCGCCGAGGCCGCCGCGCAGGCGCGCCAGGGGTGGCTCGCCCGTGTCAGCGAGCGCGCGGTGCCGACGGATCTGCCGGCGCGTCTGTTGTCGGTCGAGGAGTCCGGCATGCGGCTGCCCAACCTCTTGAAGGCCTGCGGCCTGGTCGCCAGCACGTCCGAGGCCACCCGCAAGATCGCCGAGGGCGCCGTGCGGATCGACGGTGAGCGGGTGACCGACCGGGCACTGGTCCTCAAGGCAGGCTCCGACCACGTGCTGCAGGTCGGTTCACGGCGCTTTGCCCGGATAAAGCTGGAGCTCGTTCGCTGAGTGGCGCGGCTCCCCCGTCCCGCCGGCCCCGAATGACCCCGGCGGCACGCCGTCCGACCCGGGCCGCCCGCGTCGCCCAACCTGCCGTCTGCTGCCTTGGCGTGCGCGCAACTCATTGACGACATTAGGGTTAGTGCGCAATACATGCCCGCAGCCCACAAGGCCTCGCGGGACTGGCGAGCGTCGTCCGTCAGGGCCTCTCACGAAACGATTTCAATTCGTTGACAAGGCCTCAATCAGGGCTATACTGCGCGCCCCTCGACGCCACGGGCGCAACGCGCCAGCGGCGGTCGGGACAGACCGACGGATCGGCTGAAAATGAGGTTGACGGGCGTGAAACGATGGATATACTGCCCGCCCCTTCGAGAACGAGGCGCCACCTGAAGCGTGGCGGCGGTACTCGAAACCCCCGGGCGCACAGCCGCGCGGGAGCTCTTTAAAAGTTTGGCAGGTAATTTGTGTGGGGACTCGTGTCAAAGAGCCTTTGGCGCTAAGACCGAGTGACCAAAATGTCCAGCAGTAGTTGGGCCATTTTGGATCCACTCTTTTTGATGATTCTCAAAATCTTCAAGTGAAGAGTTTGATCCTGGCTCAGATTGAACGCTGGCGGCGTGCCTAACACATGCAAGTCGAGCGGTAACAGGTGTAGCAATACATGCTGACGAGCGGCGAACGGGTGAGTAATGCTTCGGAATCTGCCCACGGGTGGGGAATAACCAGCCGAAAGGTTGGCTAATACCGCATAAGTCCTACGGGGGAAAGCGGGGGATCGTAAGACCTCGCGCCGGTGGATGAGCCGAAGTCGGATTAGCTAGTTGGTAGGGTAACGGCCTACCAAGGCGACGATCCGTAGCTGGTCTGAGAGGACGACCAGCCACACTGGGACTGAGACACGGCCCAGACTCCTACGGGAGGCAGCAGTGGGGAATATTGGACAATGGGGGAAACCCTGATCCAGCGACGCCGCGTGTGTGAAGAAGGCCTGCGGGTTGTAAAGCACTTTTAGTGGGGATGAAAAGCCTGGAGCTAATACCTCCGGGTCTTGACCTAACCCACAGAAAAAGCACCGGCTAACTCTGTGCCAGCAGCCGCGGTAATACAGAGGGTGCGAGCGTTAATCGGAATTACTGGGCGTAAAGCGTGCGTAGACGGTCATACAAGTCGGGTGTGAAAGCCCCGGGCTCAACCTGGGAATTGCATTCGAGACTGCATGGCTAGGGTGCGGAAGAGGGAAGCGGAATTTCCGGTGTAGCGGTGAAATGCGTAGATATCGGAAGGAACACCAGTGGCGAAAGCGGCTTCCTGGTCCAACACCGACGTTCAGGCACGAAAGCGTGGGGAGCAAACAGGATTAGATACCCTGGTAGTCCACGCCATAAACGATGAGAACTAGACGTTGGAGGGGTCAGCCTTTCAGTGTCGCAGCTAACGCGTTAAGTTCTCCGCCTGGGGAGTACGGCCGCAAGGTTGAAA
>JAKAFQ010000261.1 GCA_021817875.1 Pseudomonadota bacterium | reverse complement strand
TGGATGGCGATGTGGCCGATGTCGCGGCCGTCCAGACCCGCCTCGTGCGCGATGGCGCCGACGATATTCCCGGGCTGCACGCCGTGCGCGTGGCCGACTTCGATGCGGAACGTTTCGAACCGTGCGCCACCCTTGGGGCGGCGCGCCGAACCGAGCTCGCGTGCCGCCGCAGCGCCGTCTGGGGCGCCGGCCGTCTCGCCTGCGGCATCCTCAGGGGCCCGTCCGGCCGGCAGGTCCCGGGTCGGCGTGTCAGGTTTCGGTGTCAACAGAAACGGCGTCGCGCCCTGCAGCAGGCTGGCCAGCGCCGCGGCGATCTCGACCGCGGGAATGTTCTGCTCGCGCTCGATCTGCTCGATGAGCGGCTGGAACACCTTGCCTTCGCCGCCCTGTACCGTGTTGGTGAGGGTTTCCTTGAATTTCGCAATGCGTTGCGCATTGACGTCCTCGACGCTCGGCAGGCGCATCGGCTCGATGGGCTGCCGGGTCGCACGCTCGATGATGCGCAGCATGTTTCGCTCACGCGGCGCAACGAACAGAATCGCCTCGCCGCTGCGCCCGGCGCGGCCGGTGCGGCCGATGCGGTGAACGTAGGTCTGCGAGTCATAGGGGATGTCGAAGTTGACGACGTGCGAGATCCGTTCGACGTCGAGACCGCGGGCGGCGACATCGGTGGCCACGACGATGTCGACCTGTCCGGACTTCAGACGGGAGATCGTGCGTTCGCGCTGCTGCTGGGGAATATCGCCGTGCAACGCCGCCACGTTGAAGCCGCGTGCCTGGAGCCGTTCGGCAAGCTCCGCCGTCTCGAGCTTCGTCCGTACGAAAATCAGCATGGCTTCGAAGCGTTCCGCCTCGAGGAGCCGCGTGAGCGCATCGAGTTTGTGCAGGCCGCTCACCAGCCAGTAGCGCTGACGGATCTTCGGCGCCGTGCTCGCGCGATTCTGGATGGTGACGTGTGCGGGCTCGCGCATGTGCCGCTGCGCGATTCGGCGGATCTGCGCCGGCAGGGTGGCCGAAAACAGCGCGATCTGCCGCTGCGGCGGCGCCTGCTCCAGTACCCATTCGATGGCCTCGACGAAGCCCATCTGCAGCATCTCGTCACCTTCGTCGAGTACGATGAATCGCACGGAGTCGAGCTGCAGCGCGCCGCGCTTCATGTGGTCCATGATTCGACCGGGCGTGCCCACGATCACCTGCGCCCCGCGCTTCAGGCCCTTGATCTGCGGAACGTAGCTTTGGCCACCGTAGATGGGCAGGACATGGAAGTCCTTCAGGTGCGCGGAGTAGCGCTGAAAGGCCTCCGCCACCTGGATGGCGAGTTCGCGGGTCGGCACGAGCACGAGGGCTTGCGGGCCGGCGAGCGTCGGATCGATGCGCGCCAGCACCGGCAGCGCGAACGCCGCGGTCTTGCCGGTGCCGGTCTGCGCCTGCCCCAGCAGGTCGGACCCGGACAGCAGCAGCGGGATGGTCTGCGCCTGGATCGGAGTGGGCGTCTCATAGCCGACCGCCGTCAGCGCTTCGAGAATCGGTTCGCTCAGGCCGAGCTCGCGAAAGCCGGGCAGCGGGTGTTCATCGCTCATCTGGGATGCTCCGCGGCGTCACTTCGGCCCAATTGGCGGCGGATCGCCTCTTGCCGCGCGTCATCGATCACCTGCAGGACGCTGCCGGCGTTGGCCGGAGCTTCGTCACGCGCGGCCGTGCCGGACAGGGTGACGTCCGGATGCAGCTCACCCTGCTCGTACAGCGACCACATTTCCCGCGCGAATTCCGTCTGCAGCAGTTCCGGCGCGAACCGCCCGAGCGTGGACCGGATGTTGTTGACGTCCCGCTCGAGCATCGCGAACGCGGCGTTGTTGCCCGAGGCATTGACCACCTGAGGCAGGTCGATCATCACGGGTCCTCCCGGTGCAAGCAGGATGTTGAACTCCGAGAGATCCCCGTGGATGAGCCCCAGGCTCAGCATGCGCGCGACCTGCCGCATGAGAAAGCCGTGATACTCCCGCGCGGCATCCGCCGTGAGCGCCACTTCGCCCAGCCGCGGCGCCGGATGTCCCTCGGCGTCGGTGATGAGTTCCATGATCAACACGTCGTTGAAATAGCCGAAGGGCCTCGGGACGCGCACCTCCGCGGCCGCAAGCCGATACAGCGCGTCGACTTCGGCGTTCTTCCATTCGTGCTCCTGTTCCCGACGGCCGAAGCGCGTGCCGCGGTTCATGGCGCGGGCTTCGCGGCTGCCACGGACCTTGCGGCCCTCCTGGTACTGCGCTCGGCGCTGGAAGCTGCGCTGTGCCATGTCCCGATAGACTTTCGCGCAGCGCAGCTGCGGCCCCGAGCGCACCACGTAGACCGTTGCTTCCTTGCCGCTTTTCAGGGAGCGGACGACCTCATCGATGACGCCGTCATCGATCAGCGGTTGCAGGCCCTTGGGAACCTTCATCGAGTGTGCACTCGTACCGCGGGCAGTGCCGCTGCCGCCCGGTCTGGCTCACCGTGCCGGGTACCCGACGCTCCCGGCGCTGCCCCGCCGCGGCGAAGCGGCCGCCGGCCTCGCAGTCGACACGGATCGGGCGTCTTCTCGGGCTCGCCTCGAAGTGCCTTGCGGCGATGCGCCAGGGGCTGCGGGCGCCGAGCGCCGCCTCGAAGATCTTTACGTCTGAGCACTGCATCCCTTCCATCTGTTGCGGGGCGACATCGTACCGCAGACGGCGCCGCAGGGTTCTCATCTGAACGGCGGCCCTGTCACGCCGTGATCGGGGCCGGCCGTCGCGCCAATCGCGGTCCTGGGTGACCCCTGTGGCGCGAGAGCGGCGCAGGCCCGATGCCGTGTGCCTCGATGCCATGCCGCTCGAGGCGGCTGCCTGAACCGCAGAGCTCCACTGAACCGGCCGCGAAACACTGTCCAGTTTTGCAGGTTCACCTCTGTCTGTCGACGTCACCTCGAGGCATTGGCGGCCGAGGAAGAGGCGCCCGCGAACCTCGCCGAGGCATCCGGTGGGTGAAAGAACCCGGGGATTGGCGGCGCGAGCCGCGCGATCACGCGTGCGGTTGACGATGAGCAGCGAGTCGTCGCGACCGCCGTCTCGGAGCATGGCGAGTCTCAAGACGGCCTCCGGTCAGGCGCGCTTGGCGTATGCGTGGCCGGCTGTCATCAGTTGCCGTGAGAGGCTCGCGACCGAGTCAGCGCTCCTGTTCCGCGAGCTGCCGCAGGCGCCGCCGCATCAGGACACCCGCCTTGTCGGTCGGCAGGCTGATCTCCCGGAAGGGCTGATCCGACTCTAGCGAGTGCAACTCGGTGATCCGCTCGATGGCGAACACGTCCTCGCGAAATGCGGCCAACTGCTGGGCAATCATGAAGTCGCCGACCTTGGGGTCACCTTTCGCGAAGTTGCGAGCGAGCAGCGTCCAGTAATGCGTGCTGTGTGCAGTCTCGGGAGTGAGGAGCTGCGCCACTTTGACGGTCGGCTGCGTGCTGCTATCGCCCTCCGGGCGATCGAGGTTGCGGAAGATCCCGGTGTTCACATGCAATCCCGGTGCGACGAACTGCGAGCCGGAGCTGCGCAACGCGCGCGCTCCGGTCCATCCCAGTGGCTCCGCGTAGATCGGTGGCAGCTGGCATTGCACGTGGCGCCAGACCTCGATGTCATCATTCGCGATGCGGGTCTCGACGGGGGCACGCGCATACTCCGGTGTGCCGAAGGTATTCGCGTGCAGGAAACTCAAATGAGAGAGGTCGAGCAGATTCTCGTGCAGATGTACGTAGCTGCCCTTGACGTAGAGATACGCCCAACGCGTGTCCCACTCGGGATTGGCCATCCATTCCTGGTGCGGCAATGCAGAAAGACCGGCCTGCATGGGGTCGCCCATCCAGATCCAAACGAACGCGCCGCGCTCAATCGTGTGATACGCGCGCACCCTCACGCCGGAGGGAACGGTCTTCTGCATCGGAATCTCGACGCAACGCCCGCTTGGATCGTAGCGAAGTCCATGATAGCCGCAGATCAGCGTATCGCCTTCGAGCCTGCCGTGGGAGAGCGGGAAGGAACGATGACAGCAGCGATTCTGCAGGGCGACTGGGACACCCGCCTCGGTGCGATACAGCACAATGCTTCGTCCGAGGGCCGTTCGGGCGAGCGGCGTTCGTCCGACCTCGGAGGACTCCGCGACGACATACCAGGCATTGTGGATGAATGGCGTTGCGGCGGTCGCCATCTCGTTACTGCGACCCGCCGCGCTCGCGGCAACGCCCAAAGGCTCCCCCATCGTACTCTCTCCGGACTGCGGAACGCTGGTGCGCTCGTGTCGGATTACCCGCGGTGCATTGCACCGGGCGCCTGGTTCTGAATCATTTGCGCCAGGCATCGAGCACCGGCGCTTCACCGCCACTTTCAATTGTAGACCCTCTGTCTCGCAAGGTGTTGCGCAACCGTTGGCGACGCAATATGTCGATTCCGGGGTCCGCTGACTGGAGTTCCAGCTGATCTGGGCCGCTTTCCTGAGCCCCTGACCCCGATGCAACCCGGTTGCGAGGCGCCGTTCCGGTGCACGGTGGCCGCATTCGCAGAATTCCGCCCGACCGTTGGCCACGCTCGTGGCTGGCGAGCTCGTCGCCTGAGCGTGCCACCGAGAGGTCAGCCGTTTACCGCTGGAGCAGACACAGCAAGATGGAGCGACTTTCTCATCCAGGCTCGATTATCCAGAATGATCACCACAGATTGATTCTGTAAAATCAATATCTTGTTCTTATCGCAAGCCATATCCCGAAATCTCAGACTCTGGTCGCTCGATGCGGTAAAGTGGCGCGAATCCCGGAACCGCGCCAGTGTTGTGGCGGAGTTTTTGGATTCGCGCCATAATCGCGCCAGTCTCTGACTGGTTTCACGCCATGTCATCACCCGCTGACCTCCTCGAGTCCCTTCAAAAGTCCACTGTGGGGCTCAACGTTGCGGAGTTGCTGTTCCAACACCCCCGGATTCCTCGCCGGACAGTGCAGCGCTGGATTCAGCAGCTGGTCCGCGAAGGAAAGGTCAGGGGAACCGGTAAAGGGCGCGCTCGCCGTTACCTCGCTGCGCAGCCCTCTGCAACAGGGGCCGGTCGAGATGTCTTTCCCGGTGTCATTCCATTATCGGCCGACAGCCGAGACATACTCGCGTACGTGGATCAGCCGCTGCAGGCGCGCACTCCTGTCGGATATCAGAGGGACTTCCTGGACGACTACGAGCCTGATCGGACGTGGTACCTGCCCGAGCCGCTGCGTCGGCAATTGAGACGCATGGGCGATACCGGCCAGGCGGACCACCCGGCCGGAACTTTGGGCCGCGCGATACTCGGCCGGTTGCTGATCGACCTGTCGTGGGCGTCGAGCAATCTGGAAGGCAACACCTATACCTTGCTGGATACGCGCCAGCTGATCGAGCACGGCAAGGCGGCGCTGGGAAAGGCCGCGACGGAAACGCAGATGATCCTGAATCACAAGGCCGCGATCGAGCTGCTGATCGACAACGCCGATACGGTGTCCTTCAATCGCTATACGATCCTGAATCTGCACGGCGCCCTCTCGGAAAACCTCCTGCCAAATCCTTCGGACGAGGGCCGGTTGCGTCAGCACACGGTGGAAATCGGCAAGAGTGTCTACCGGCCGCTTTCCATTCCAGCGCAGCTCGATGAGCTGTTCGGTGTTCTGTTGGAGAAGGCCGCAAGGATTTCGGATCCCTACGAGCAGTCGTTCTTCGTGATGGTGCACCTGCCGTATCTGCAGCCTTTCGCCGATGTGAACCAGCGCACCTCGCGCCTTGCCGCGAATCTCCCTCTCATCCGAGCCAATCTATGTCCGCTCACATGCCTCGATGTGCCGGAACAAGCCTACGACCGGGCCATGCTGGGGGTATACGAGCTCACACGGGTCGAATTGCTCCGGGATCTGTACGTCTGGGCCTATGAGCGCTCGACCCATGAGTACCTGGCTGTCAGACGGGATCTTGCCTCGCCTGACCCTCTCAGACTGGCCTACAGGGAGGCGATCAGGAAGGTTGTCCGGGAAGTCGTGACGCGCCCGGACGAAGATTCACTGACAGTGATTGACGACAGAGTCGCCGCGCTGGTCGGCGAGGCGGATCGCCAGAATGTGCGGGCAATGATCGTCGAAGAGTTGCGCCGATTGCATGAAGGCACGTTGGCTCGCTACGGATTGCGGCAGTCGGAATTCCTGAGCTGGCAGAAGCGAGCCCAAATGGGTGTCTCTAAGTGATGGACACGTGCCGGGTTCCGCGTGCCTGAACGGTTGCCGTCCGGCATATCCCGGCCGAAACCGCCAAAACAAGCCGGAACCTTCGTTGCCATTTCCGGCGCCCTTCGAGTTGATGGTCGGG
>JAKAFQ010000260.1 GCA_021817875.1 Pseudomonadota bacterium | reverse complement strand
TGCGGATGTACAGATACAGGTACTTTCGCCGTACGTAGTTGGACTCCACCAGCGCGAATACCATCCCGCGCCAGCCATCGAGAAAGCCCAGCCGCAGCAGGTAGCCGCGCAGGAACCTCCAGGTCGGATTGAACAGCACCTTGCCGATTCCGCACCGCTTGCCGCGCGCATGCAGCGCCGCGGCCATCAACTCCGCGTAGCGCTGCATGCGCAGGTGATGATCCGAAAGGCTGCGGTAAGGGAAATGCTCGAGGCGGCCGGACAGCCGGCCGACCCGTCCCTCGACCCGGGTGGTCTCGTGGATCTCCTCGCCGGTCCAGCCGCCGCAACGCCGGTCGAACAGACGCACCAGCCGCTCCGGATAGGCGTTGCCGTGGCGCAGAAAGCGGCCGAAGTACTCGGTGATGCGCGGGATCGACCAGCCGACGAAGCCCTCGAAGCCGCGTTCGCGCAACCGCTCGATCTGCTCGCGCAGCCGCCCGCTCACCCGTTCGTCGGCGTCCAGACACAGCACCCAGTCGTTGCTCGCCGCCTCCACCGCGAACTGTTTCTGCGAGCGAAACCCCGGCCAATCGCGCTCGATGACCCGCGCACCGAGCGCCGCGGCCCGTTCGCGGGTGTCGTCGGTGGAATGCGAGTCGACCACGATGAGCTCATCGCAGAAGCCGACCGAGCGCAGGCACGCCTCGATGCGACCGGCCTCGTTGAAGGTGATGATGCAGGCCGACAGGCCGCAACGATCCCGTCGTGACGTCAGGGACTGGCTCATGCTCAATGCGCCGTTAAGCGAACAGCCGGTCGGCGACGAACGGGTTGGTGCGGCGTTCGGCGCCGAAGGTCGACGCCGGTCCGTGGCCGGGAAAGAAACGCACGTCGTCACCGAGAGGGAATAACTTCTCGCGGATGGAGCGGATCAGGGCGGCGTGATCGCCGCGAGGGAAATCGGTGCGTCCGATCGAGCCTGCGAACAGCACATCCCCCACCCACGCGCAGCGCTGTCCTCGATGGAAGAACACCACGTGTCCCGGGGTGTGGCCGGGGCAGTGCAGGACTTCGAGCGTCTCATCGCCGACCGTGACGCGGTCGCCATCCTCGAGCCATCGGTCAGGCTCGAAGCGCTCCGCCGGCGGAAAGCCGAACTGCGCCGCCTGCACCGGCAGCGCCTCGATCCAGAACCGATCCTCGCGCTGCGGGCCTTCCACCCGCAGCCCCCGCTCACGCGCGAGCTGCGCGGTCGCCGCGCAGTGATCGAGGTGCGCATGGGTCAACAGGATTTTGCCCAATACCAGATCGCGCCGATCCGCCTCGCCCAACACACGGTCCAGGTCACCGCCCGGGTCGATGACCGCCGCATGCCCGTGCTCGTCCCACACGAGGGAGCAGTTCTGCTCAAACGGGGTGACCGGAATGACGAGCGAGTGCATCACGAACCTCAGGTCAGCAGCCGCGTGATCCGCTCGGCCACCTCGCCAGGCGCCTCATCGCGGGCGGTGACCGCACAGCTTTTGCCCCGACGTGGTGCATACAGCTCCGGCAGGGTCACCTTGAACAGGCCCACGGTGAGCGTGTCCGTCGCCGCACCGAGGTGCATCAGGCCCGAATCCGCGCACACGAAGCACGTGACGGCCTGGATCAGCGCCGCAACCTGGCGCACCCGGGACGAGGCGTAGCCCGGGTACTCCGGCAGCGCCGCAGCACCGCCAGGCGGACGGATCTCGATGACGCGAGCCAGCGGCAGGCGGATTTGCAGCTCACGGATCATGCCCCGCCACCACTCGACCGGGAATCGCTTGGCGCCGGTGGCATGCGTAGCCACCGCCACGACGGGCCCGGTCTGACCCGCGCCGATCAGCCGCTCGAGCTGCTCCCGGCCCCGGGCTCGCTCCGCCTCGTCCAGGCGAATGCTGAGCTTTGCATCGTCCGTACGGGCGGTATCGGGCTCGAGATCGAGCAGCGTGCGGCGCAGCAGGTACACCGGGTGGGCGCCCATGTGCCGCGGCGCGCCTTTGAACGGGATGCTGACATCGACACCCTGCTGCCTGCGGGCATGCGCAAAGCCGATCTTCACCCTCCCGGTGAGCCAGCGCGTCAGGAATCGGGCGGTCCAGGAGTTGGGAACAGGGTCGAGGATGACGTCGTAACGGGTCCGACGCACGCGCCGCAGGGTGAACAGGTACCGTAGCGGATGACGCACCCCTCGGAACGGCAACTGATGGATCCGCTGCACGCTCGGAAAGGCCTGAAACACCTCATCGGCGGCGGGGCAGGCGGAGAGCACGTCCACCCTGGCTTTCGGCAACGTGGCCTCGATCTCCTCGATGAGCGGCGTCATCAGCAACGTATTGCCGAGACGCGTATTGGGACGGCAAACGAGAATAGAGAGCCCGTCACCCGCGGCGGGGAGGACGCCGGACATCTGTCGAGGTGCGGAGAGCGGTTCGGCCGGCGGCATCCGCTCATTTTGAACTATGTTCCCCGGCCGGAACAGGGGCGCGCATCGCTCGCAGGCTCATCGCGGAGGCATGCGTACACTGTAGCCACGCGCGTTCAGACATGCGGTCAGCGCCCGGCGATAACCGGCCCGCAGGGCGGATGTGGCGTGAGCGTCCTGGGCCGGATTGATCGGATCGAAGCCGCTCTGCGCAACGGCCCATCGGTGGCAGGCATACCGGTCGTTCGCCGTCTGCTGCTCGCTCTGCCCCTTGCGCGGGATCACCTCGAGGCTGAGCACCCCGCGCCCATTCTGCGCGGACGTCCCCGGCGCGCCCGGCACGCGCGAGGCGACCGGCGGCGGATCAGTCACCACGTAGCCGTCGTAATACGGACTCCAGACGTAGTACATCCGGTTGAGGTAGTAATACGGGACGCCACCGAACCACAGCGTGACGGCACCGTACGGCACGGCCCGCAGGTACCAGGGGTAGTTCCAGCCATAATCGACCGGCGGCCAGTACAGGCCGTCCCAATCTCCGCCCCACCAGGTCCGGCCGGTCCAATACCGATCGTCCCACTCACCCCCAGGCCAATGGCCATCACCCCAGTCGTCCCCATGCCAATGGCCATCACCCCAATCGCGCCCGCGCCAATCACCTCCACGCCCGTGCTCGCCGTCCCAGCCTCCGCCCGGACTGAAGCCCGCATGCCAGTGCGCGCTCTGCGCCGATCCACCCCGCCAGCGCCCGCCACCCCCGCCCTCAGCGCGCCCGTGACCGTGCCAGCCACCCTCCCGGGGAGCGGGATGACCCGCCGCAAAGTGTCCGCCCCGGAATTGTCCACCGAAATGCACGCTGTGCGGCGGATCTGCCGCCGCGAGAGAGGGAATCGCGCCGGCAAAGACCGCCGCGACGGCCAGCACCGTGAGGAATCGCGCTCTGCACCCAAGGCTTGACATGGTGTTCTCCTCTGAGGGCGCTGCCCATTGGACCCGCGGCGCCGCCTCCCGTTCCCGTGAACCGACCCTCAACGCTCGGCCAGCTCTCCCAGCGCCTCGCGCAGCGGCCCGAGCCACGGCTCGAAATGCCGCCACAGCTCGAGCCCTTCGGCATTGATCGGCCGACGCACCTGCTCCGAGCTCGCCGTATGCACCCGGCGACGGGTCTTGTGGAACTCGAGGCACTCCGGCGCGAAGGGCAGACCGCAGAAATCGAGAATCCGGCGCACCTGCGGCTCGAAATCGGCCACCAGCTCCTCGTGCTGCACGCGCAGCAGCGCGCCCGGCAGCACCCGCTGCCAATGATCCATCAGCTCGACGTAGGTGCGATAGTAGCGGGCGATGTCCTCGAAGGAGTAGGTGAACTGCTGCCCCGAGGCGAACAGCTGCTTGAAGTTGCTGAAGCAGCACGCCATGGCGCCGCGGCGCGCGTCGATGATGCGGGCGGCGGGCAGCATCAGGTGCATCAGGCCGATGTGCCGGAAGTTGTTCGGCATCTTGTCGATGAAGCGCGGCCGGCCCGCGCGCCGGTACAGCAGCGTATCGCGCAGATACTGCTCTCCGAAACGAGCGAAGTCCTCGCGTGAGAGCTCTGCCAGCACCGCCGGATACCGCGAGTCGCCCTCGCCACCGCGGCCGCGCAGCTGCTGCACCAGGCGCGGGATGTCGGACAGCTCCATCGTACCCTCGACCTGCGGATGCGAGGCGAGGATCTGTTCGATCAGGGTCGAGCCGGACCGCGGCAATCCCACGATGAAGATCGGGGCGTCGCTCGGGCACCCCCACCCCTCGCGCTCGGCGAAGAATCCCCGGCTGCAGACCTCGATCTGCCGCGCAGTGTTTTGCTCGGTGAATTCCGGCCGATAACGGCACTCGGCCTTCTTCAGCGCATTGCCACGCGCGTAATACACGAAGGACTCTGCGTAACGGCCCCGATCCTCCAGGGCCTTGCCCAGCGCGAAACACAGATGAAACCGGTCCGCGGGCGCCATGCGCGCCGCCGCTTCGTGAGCGCGCATCTCATCGATCTCACCATCGGTGAAACGGTACGTCTTGAGATTCGCGAGACTCCAGTACGCATCCCCATACCCGGCCCTGGCGTCGGCGGCACGGTGATAGGCCTCGATCGCCTCCGCCTGCCGGCCGAGGGTCTTCAGCGTATGCGCCACCGAGAGGTGCAGTTCCGCGTTGTCCGGCGTCTCGCGCAGCAGATCTGCGTAGAGCTTCAGCGCCCGCTCGCATTCGCCGAGCTCGGTCGCGATCGTCGCCTGCGCCGTGAGGCAGGCGCGATGGCCGGGCTCTTCCTGGAGCATGAGCTCGACCTGTTCGCGCGCCTGGCGGTGCTTGTGCCGCTGCAGCAGCACCTGCACATAGTCCATGCGCGCGGCACGGTACCCGGGCTCCAGGCGCAACACGCCCTCGAGCAGCAGCTCGGCATCATCGAGCACCTCGAGCTGCATGCCGATCTGCGCCAGCAGGCGCATCCCCTCGATGTGATCGCCATGCGTCAGCAGGTACTGGCGCACGAGGCTCTCCGCGGACTCGATCTCACCGTCCGCGAACATGCTGCGCGCAGTGACGATGGCCGTGGGAAGCGAGGCCAGCTTCGCCACGTGCGCGCCGGCATTGGTCGCCTCGGCCTCACGGCCGGTCATGCGGTAAAGCGCCTCGAGCGTCTTCCAGCTCGCCGGCAGCGCCGGATTGAGGTGCACGGCGCGTTCGAATGCCTCGATCGCGCGCTGTGCCTGACGCTGCAGGACCTGGCAGTGGCCCCTTTCCTGATACAGCCGCGAATACTGTGGATGCCGCGCTTCGAGCCGCTCGAGCGTCTCGAGCGCCTCGGCGAGGCGGCCCTGGAAACGCAATGCCACCGCCAGCATGTACAGTCCATCGCGGTCTTCGGGACTCGAGGCGAGCAGCGCCTGGGCATGCCGCTGCGCCTGGGCGAACTCACCGCGCTCGAGGCATTCGCGCGCCCGCGCGACCGGCTGCACAGTGGCGGCGCCTTGTGCTGGCATCGTTTTCCCCGGGGTAACCCTGTCGTCTCAGTGCGTGATCTTAACCCGGCGCGACGCCCGGTGGAGCGAAGGTCGGCGGTGGGCAAACGCCGTGTCGCGATCCTGCAAGCCGCGCCGGCCACGGTGCGCGAGCATCGCGTCGATTCGGGCGCGGCCGCGCCGCGCCGGCCGGTGCCCGCCCCGTCAGGAACCTGTCACGAGCCTGTCACGAGACGCAGGGCATAATGACCCACCCGTCGTTCGTCCGAATGCGCCGAAGGAGCCCTGCCATGCCGATCCGGTTTCCCAAGACCGTCATGCTGCTGTCGGCCTGCCTCGCGCTCGGCCTGGCGCCGCCGTGCCTCGCGGGCGTTCGGCACGGACGCACTGCTCAGCATCGCACCCTTACCCCAATCAAACACGTCATCCTGATCATCGGGGAAAATCATACCTTCGACAATCTGTTCGCCACCTACGTGCCGCCCAAAGGTCAGACCGTCTGGAACCTGCTGTCGATGGGGATCGTGACCGCGAACGGCACACCCGGCCCCCATTGGGCGCTCGCCCGCCAGTGGCAGGCGAGCGACAGGACGACCTACTCCCCCGATCCGCCCCACACGCATCCCTTCGCCATGCTGCCGGCCTTGAATACCGACGGCGCCGTGGCGCGGCCGCGCTTCGCCACGGTCGCGCAGGCGCTGCGCCGCGAGCACGGCTTGCCTGCGGGACTCGAGCGGCTGCTGCTGACCGGCACGACCGGTCAGCCGGCGCACTCGGTCGATAAACGTTTTCCGCGTGAATTTGCCAATGGGCCCATCGACGTCACACGCTACCTGCCGTACGACTCCTACTGGGTGAGCCCCGTCCATCGCCTGTTCCAGATGCGCCAGGAGCTCGACTGCTCGAAAGCAGCCATGACGCCCTCCAATCCCGGTGGC
>JAKAFQ010000259.1 GCA_021817875.1 Pseudomonadota bacterium | reverse complement strand
CGAGGGCGAGCTCACGCACTGCTCCGCGCGATCCTACGATATTCACGAGATGTTGGGCACCAAATTGAGGGCGCTGATGCAGAGGACGCAAGGCCGAGATCTTTTTGATCTCTATCACGCCGCGACTTTTGGACCCCGTGCGACGCCAGCTCGTACCATCGATGGCGGACGCGTGATCGAGGCCTTCAACTGGTACCTTGAGAATGAAGGTACGCGAATGGGCCGCGACGAAGCGGAGCACCGCTTGACCGGACACCTCGCAGATCGAAGCTTCCGGAACGACATGCGCCAACTCCTCCGTTCCGACTACGGTCCCTACGATGTTGACGGAGCGGCGAACCTTGTCCGAGAAACATACTTTGGCTGGCTGAAGTAGCCACCCTGAAACTCGAGTACGATGCGGGGGGCCGAGAGCGACCCGTGAGGGACGTTTGCCATTCCCGAGACCTGCCATTCAAGGCAGGAAACGCGGACGTCCACAACTACGGCGAATTCGGGGGGGCTGCCGGGTTTGTCGACTCAGTCATGCCCGTTCGCGCGTGCAGGCCTCGGAGCTCTTGGTGCCGCAGCCAAGGGGGCGCCGCCGATTCAAATCCCCAGTAATTCGTCAACGTGTTAGGCTATTCGTCATGGACCGCACTTCAAAATAAAGTCAGGCGGCACGCAGATTTACTCGAATGGAAAAACACATGTCAACCGAACGTCCATCTGGGATCGTACCCATCTGTCTCGTAATCGGCGCACTACTCGGGCTGGCCGGGAGTTTGGCTCCGTCCGCTTCCCTACGCGGCCTTGCCTGGGGTATTGATGGCATCGCTCTCGTCGTGGCGGCGGCACTACTGGCCGTTTACTGCCTTAAGAAAAATCACCAGACCGTTGCCGCTGGCTTCTTGGTCTACATCGCAGGGCAAACATTGGTGCTCTCGGGATCGGCCATGCCACTTGAGGCGAGCAGCCCACTCTTCGCCGCAGGTGCAGCACTTTGGGCCGCGGCTCTCATTCTCGTCAGCACCGCAAGGGTTATGCCTCTGCTGGTGCGTGTCTTGGGCGGCGTCGCGGCACTGCTGTTTGCCATCACCGCACTGCAGATCTTCGCCGGCCACGACCTAACTCCATTGTCCAAGCCCCTGCCGTTCCTCGCTTACCCTGTCTTTGTGCTCACGCTGTTCGGTTGGGCCTGGTGGTGCCGCAGCGCCGCGTCTGGCAAGTAGCGCAGCGCAAGGCCCCGCCTACCTGCGCGTTGCAGGCGACGCCGCGAAGCGCACACCGGTGCTCGAGGCGCACGTTTTCAAATTTCATTCAATGTGGCCAAGTGTCAGGTAGTCGGCGCAATCGTGCGGCGAACGTCCGGTCTGAGGAAGCCGGGAAGTACGGCCGACCGTCCGCTTTTGGCCGTTGTCGGCCGCCCCGTGTTCTGCGGAGAGAAAGACGATTCGGACTGCGCCGTCGTGATGCTTTCCTGTGTACGACCTTCCATGGTCATGCCGCCACCGCCAGCGCTACCAGTCAACCACTTCGAACGATACCGTTTAACCAGCGTCCGAGAGTACTTCGGGCCGCTGTCCAAGTGCCCAATGGTGTCGGCGGTCCGGATAGGCGATTCCCCCACAGAAAATTGATTCCCGACCGACTGAGGAAGCTCCGTGGTGGCGCCGGTTTCGGGTCGTTGGTTGGTGATAAGTTGAGGAATGGTTGTCCTGAACCCTGATTCGCACTTGGCGCTGGAGATCAAGACCAAGTGCGACGCCACGTGCGAATGCCGGGGGCAGTCGAGGGAAATGACCCGGGATTCAGTCGTCCTGTGGATCCCACGAATTTTCCCAAGCGATCAGCTATTTCCCGCCGCCGCTGTTGCCGTGGCGTGCCTGGCGTCGCTCAGGGAATGGAGCGGGTGATGGGAATCGAACCCATGGGCGATTCCCGACAAATCAGCGTCTTGGCTCTGATTCGAGAGGCAAGTGCGATTCAAGTGCGAGAATTCGCGGTACGTGGGGCGCCGTCAGGCAATCTAAGGCAATTGACGGGCACGGCGCAGAATGATCTGAGTCCGCCGACCGATCAGGAGTATTCGCTACTGCAAACGCAGGGCGTCATCGAGCTTCACGAGTTCCCGATCGAACGTACCAAGTGGCAAATTCCCGACCTTTCGCGCGCTCTCCAGCACGAGGCAGTCTGAAAAGCCGAGCGAAGGCCGCTTGCGGAAGGTCTCGATGGCAGCCGACACCACATCGGCGTCCTGTACCGTAAGCTGCTGGTGGTTGAGCAACATGTCGACGGCCGTCGCGATCTGTTCCGGCGTGCGCCCATATACCGCATCGAGCACCCACATCGTCTCGGTCAGTACCAGTTGCGATACCCATGCGCCGCTTGCGACGAATTCTTCCGCTACTCGAACCTGGTTCGCGTCGTCGCGCACAACGAGACGTACCAATACGTTTGTGTCAACCGCGCGCATGCCGCTTCCGGATGTACTTCCGGATCGCGTCCCTCACCTCCACCGGTCTCGTCCTTGAGCCTCCTTCCGGAAAGAGCGCGGCGTGGATGTCCTGGGACGTATATCGTCCAGCCCTCCGGACGATGACTTGGTTGTCTTCCTCGTCCCATTCGAGAACGGAGCCTGGGCCCACGCCGAGTTTCTTGCGAACCTCAGCGGGCACCGAGATCTGACCCTGAGCGGTAACTTTTGAGTGCGCGATAGCCATGCAGGGACATTACCAGGGTAATGTGTTACGCGCAAGTACGGTCGTAGGGATTGCGAGCGTCACCGGCTCGGATAGAGCCGCCTCACGGTCCGAACCTACTGATCGCCGACCAAATGTGCAGCCACCGATCAGAGAGTCCCCTGACGACCCGGAGCCGACATCGAGGCACGCCTATCCTTAGGGACGGCAGAGACGCTAAGCGGACGTTGTGACGGCCGCTTTCGAGGCACGTCGCAGCTGAGTGAACCGGGCACCGTTTACACGCTGCACCTGAACGTCCAGGGGTGACGTTCTGCTCCTGGTTGCGCATTTTGACTGTGCCCCGGCGACTCCCGCTCTGCCACCCATCCGGCACGCCGGGCCGCCGAGGTCAAGGGGCGATTCCGGCCGTCACCCGATCGCCCATTACGATTCACGCTTTGTGATTCACAAAATGTGAATTAAAATGCCCGCAGAAACTTGGAAGAAAACCATGCCCGCATCCGCCCGTCAGAACCCGTTTGAGTTCGGTGGGGAGCTCAAGGCAGCCTCCCTGATCGATCGCGAACAGGAGCTCGACCTCGTTATCCGTACGATCGAGAACGGGGGGAAGCTCTTCCTCATCGGCCCGCGCCGCTACGGCAAGACTTCCATTCTGGCTGCCGCAGAGGAGAGGCTGGCGGATTCCGGCGTCGTGGTGCTGCGCTATGACGCCGAAGTCTATGAGAGCCTGGGCCGGCTCGCTGAAGCGCTCTTGGCCGGGGCTGCCAAACACCTCACCCCCACGCTGGAGAAAGCCGGCGACACGGTCAAGCGTCTGGCGGCCAAACTTAAGCCGCAAGTCGATTATGACCTCGCCGACCAGAGCATCAGCATCACCTTCGGTGCCTCAGGCAGGAGCACCACCCCGACATTGCCGCTGCTCACCAACGTGCTCAACATCATCGATCGCATGGCTGCGGGAGCCCAGCGACGCGCCGCGGTCATTCTGGATGAGTTCCAGCAAATCATCGAAGAAGGCGGCGCCACCGCCGAGCGGCAGATTCGTGGCACGGTGCAACGACATCACCACACGGCCTACGTGTTCGCCGGATCCAAGACACGGCTGCTGGCGGATATGACCAACGATCCGGCACGAGCGTTCTGGAAGCTCGGCTCGCGGCTGTTTCTGGGGCCTATCCCCCGCGAAGCCTGGCGCGAATTTTTGGAACATGGCTTCACGCACGCAGATTTCAAAGTCCAGGTTGCCGCCATGGAGCGCCTGATGGACCTGGCCGAGGATGTGCCCTTCAATATCCAGCAGCTCGCGAATGCATGCTGGGAACTGCTGCGCGCTTGCGGAGGAGGCACCCTCACCACCGAGCGGGTCGATGAGGCTTTGGTGGGCCTTGTCACACGCGAGAATCCTTCCTACACCCAACTCTGGAACAGTCTGACCAAGCAGCAAAAGATCGCGCTCAAGGCGGTCATCGAGCAAGGCGGCGCAAGCCTGCGTTCGGCGGCGGTGCTGTCCCGCTACGGACTTGCCTCGTCGACCATGCACAAGATGCTCAAAGTCTTGGATGCGCGCGGAGTCGTCCGCGAAGAGGAAACGATCGGATCGATTCGCCATCGTCTCGAGGATCCCTTTTTCGCACCCTGGCTGCGACTGGCCCAGCGGGCGGGCATGTGAGTGCCAGCTGCGCAGAATTCGACCGGGACTGTCCGCAAGCGACAGCTCAGTAGAAAACGGAGAGTCTCGATTGAGCGACCGGAGATGGTCGTCTGCGGAAATTCCGTTTCGCATTCGGTCTCGGGGCCAGTGGCTGGCGACGAGTTGAGGGATGGCGATCGCGGCCTCTGATTCGCACTTGGAATTGGAGCCGAACGCCCAGTGCGACGCTACGTGCGAATGCTGGGGCAATGAGGGGCAACCGAGGGCAGTCACCCGGGATTCAGCCGTCCTGTAGATCCGACGGATTTCCCCAAGCGATCAGAAGCTTGCCGACGCCGCTGTTGCCGCGGCTTGCCTGGCGTTGCCTAGGAGATGGAGCGGGTGATGGGAATCGAACCCACGTTAGCAGCTTGGGAAGCTGCAGTTCTACCATTGAACTACACCCGCGTGGCGCAGATTGTACGGGAGGGGCGGACCACCGGGCAATGTGCCGGCGCCTCTGCGGGCGCGGTTGACTCTGCCGTGGCCGGATATGTGGTCGAGGATCGCTGCGGCGGCCGCCTGCCTCGGGGAGGCGAGGCGTGGCCGCCGCGCAGGGCTGGCGTGAGCGGGCTTGACGCGATGAGCGGCGGAGCGCGGACTGACGCCATGGGCGAGTTTTTCGGTCGTGGGGGGCGGGAACGAATGTCCGATGAGGCGTCACGCTACGGTCGCGATGTCGCCCACGTCGTGGCGGTCCACAGCGGCCATGGCCCATGGAACCGTCGCGGATCGGGCCGGACGCGCCACCCCCGTGCGGTCGATCGGTGGGGACAGATCTCATTCGGCACCGGACCGGCAGCCCCGGCGCCGCCCAGTGCGGCCGGCAGGCTTGCTCCGGGCGCGCCGGTTGAGGATCATGCGCCCGGTGCACCGGTCCGAGGTTTCCTGATGACACCGCCTCTGCAGTCGCGCGAAGGGTACCCATGGCCATGAGCGTCACCGTCGGGCGGACGGCGACCCGGTCCGTCTGCGTCTACTGCGCTTCGAGCCGCGCCTCCCACCCGGAGTACCGCCAGGCCGCATTCCGACTGGGCGAGATCCTCGCGCTGCAGGGCGTTGCAATCCTGTACGGCGGCGGTGCCCAGGGCTCCATGGGAGCGCTGGCGGATGGAGCGCTGAGCCAAGGGGGGCGAGTGACCGGCATCCTGCCGCACTTCATGGCGGACCTGGAACTGGGTCACCCGGGGCTCACGGAGCTGAAGCTCGTCGAGGACATGCGCAGCCGCAAGCACCTGATGCTCACTGGCGCGCAGGCGGCGATTGCGCTGCCCGGCGGCACCGGAACGCTGGAGGAGCTTCTGGAGGCCATCACGCTCAAGCGACTGGGGCTGTTTCTCGGGCCCATCGTACTGGTGAACACACGGAGCTACTTCGAGCCGCTGATGCAGCTGCTGTCACACTCGGTCGCGGAGCGTTTCATGGACGAGCGGCATCTTGCGATGTGGCAGGTGGTCGCGCAGCCGGAGGAAGTGCCGGCGGCACTGGAGTGCGCGCCGGCCTGGAAAGAATCCTACCGCAGCTTCGCGGCGGTCTGACTGTGCGGCCCGCCGCGCCCGCTCAGGCCCGTTGCCCGCGCCGGGCGGCCGCGAGGTCGAACGGTAATCTGCGCAACCGGATGCCGGTCGCCGCACGCACCGCGTTGGCGACTGCGGGGGCGATGGGCGGGGTGCCCGGTTCCCCGACGCCGCTCGGGGCATCGGTCGAGGGCAGGATGTAGACCTCCACCTTCGGCATCTCATTGATCCGCGCCACCCGATAGCGGTCGAAGTTCGACTGATCGACTTTGCCCGCCGTCAGGGTGATTTCACCCCAGAGCGCCGCCGACAGCCCGTAGCCGATGCCACTTTGCATCTGCGCCTCGACCACACCCGGCGTGACGGCGATCCCGCAGTCGACCGCGCACACCACCCGATCGACGCGGATATCGTTTCCGGAGACCGTGACTTCGGCGACTTGCGCCACCACGGAGTTGAAAGACCGGTGAACGGC
>JAKAFQ010000258.1 GCA_021817875.1 Pseudomonadota bacterium | reverse complement strand
CTCGGTGAGCTGCGCCGTGAGCGCCGGCCATGCGTCCACCAGGCGCGCCCATACCGGACTTGCCGCGCGCATGCGCGGAAACTCGGCGGGCGTTTCGGGTGAGTCCTCGAGCAGCAGCAAGCAGCGGCGCAGGTCCGCGGGGTCAAACGGGTGATGGAACGTCGCGCGCCAATGTCCCTCGAGGAGCGGGAATCCCTACAGGTACTCAACGATGAATTCACTGGATAGCCCGCGTTCGCCCGAGCGCAGCCATTCGATCACGGTTCGCGGGATGTCGAAGGTTGGCATGTTCATGTCCCCCGACACGAAGCGGTGCGGTGGTTGAGGAGTCCCTGCCGCAAGGCGTGATAGCGCTCGAGGAAGCGCCGTGCGTACCCGACACCGGGGGACGCTAGAAGGAGGCTGTCGTCGACCGGATCGACGTGTTCGAGGCCGAGGGCGCGGATGCGTGCCTCGGCATCCGCGGGGGTGAGGAAAAGACTGCGAATTTCCGTTACCAGTGCGCTCGAATCGGCACGATGGACGGGACTTTTCCACTTGGCCATGAGAGCGCTGACGCCGAGCGCGGCGTGGACGGTCCGCTCGATACCGTCCTCAAGGTGTCGCCATGCTGGACCGATCGCCTCTTTGATCGGAGTGGCGACATCGCCGCAATAGGCTTCGTGAGCGTCATGCATGAGGCCGGCGAACTGTGCTGCCGCCGGGTATCCCTGGCGCTTCAAGATGTCCGCCACGAACAGGGAATGCTCGGCGACCGAATAGTGCCGCTTGCAGTGGCCCACGAACCGGCAGATGTGTGCGAGAGAGTGTGCGATGTCCGAGAGACAAACCGTGTCCGCGAGCACGCCGGCCGCGAGACACGTGGGGTCGAAAAGTTGGCCTGAAGCGGTGAGCATGGGCATGGGACTAACTCCCTAGCGCGCGGAGACGTTTCATGGTGGCGCGCAGGCGCGTGCGCACAATGACGAGAGTGATCTGCACATCTTCTGCATCGACAGACTCGGTGCCCACCGCGGCGATGGCCGTGGCGAGCAGACTCTCGGTGCTCATGAGGTCATCAGTAATGTCGAGGATTGCGCCGGGGAGGGTGAATTCCGCCATCGGCCGAGCGGTTGGGGCGCGCGTCGCTGACGACGGGCGAGTCTTGAGGGTGGTCTTTTGCGTCATTCGGAAGTCCTTAGAATGGGGAACATCCTTCGATGCTATGAGATCTGTGTGGCGCTCGCTCGCTATGATCCCGAACGTCATTCGGAAACGGGACTGGCATACACCGAGAGCGCTCGAGCGGCCCGGTGCCGAAGCAAGAGATCTTCAAGACAGCGACAAACAGGATCGTCCTCGCAACCGCGCCTGACCTGCCAGGCGGTGAGCCGAACGGTCAACGCGCGGACCAGCGCAATCTGATCGCGCGGGGACAGATCATCGCCGACGGTGGAGAGGAGGTCCTGCGCGAACTCGTCGCAATCCGCGTAGGGGTCCCTTCTCTCGTACCGCATCGCGTCCCAATCGCGATTGATTTCGATCGCGATACGCAC
This sequence comes from Pseudomonadota bacterium, assembly GCA_021817875.1. The sequence goes on along the minus strand of JAKAFQ010000258.1, from coordinate 4,889 downwards.
TCGACGCTGAGGAGTGGAGTAGGCACATCCGGATTCTTCCGTCTTCCAAGGCCCTCGTAAGTGCGAGGCGATTTCCTTGGCGCTCATCCCGGAGGGCTGCGGCGAGTCTGTATCGCTGGAACAGCCGCCGGCGGCTGTGCTGTCCGGGACCGCAGAGTCATTCCCTGCGATGGATGCATTCTCCCGCCCCCTCCGCATCCATAGCGCGAGCATCGCGCCGTATAGGATGGTGATCGCGCCGAGGGCGGCGCAGTCCCACCGGAGATGCCAGACGACTGCCTTGATCGTTTCCTCCATGCAATCGGCCCCGCGAATGCAGGTGGGACTCGGGCGCAGGAGATGAGTGAGAGGGGGCACGAAGTCGGGAAGGGAAACGAGGAGGATGAGCATCGTGCCAGCAAGGACGCCGGAGCGTACCAGGCGGCGCAATTCCGTGACGTTCGCGCCAATGGCGTTCGACCGCTTCATTTGCGCTCCATCAGTTGTTGTGCCCGGCGCATTCAGACATTTCGATCGCGAGCCGCAGAATCTGCGCCGCGCTGCGCAACCGAACCGCTGATACGAGCGCGGCACGGAGCCGCTCGATCTTGTAGCGACGCGCGAGGGTGGCCGGTTGATGGGAGGTGAGCTGCAAATCCTCGGCAATCCCATCGATGCGCCGTTCAAGGGCGAGATCCGTCTCGGTCGGTGCGGGGTAGAGGGGTAACGCGGGTCCGGTGTCTTTGCTCAGGCACATGCCGCAGCACCTGCGCGGACGGCCGCTGCGCATCAGGGGAAACGAGGCGGCCGGCCTGGGTCGGTGACAGGATGCACACACTCGGGCAGGGGTGCTGAGTACGGCGTTCATAGGGTTCTCCATAGCGAAACGGCAAAGGAATTTCGATCCATATAGCCACCGGTCCGCCAGAGCCGCGCAGCTCGGGTGATGGTCCAGGCGCGCAGCAGCGCGTACCGGCGCAGACTGACGCGGTGGCGGCGATGCGTCCGCCGCGAGCGTTCGATGGTCACGATGGCGCACCCGGTCTTGCGGTAGGCACGAATGATGGCGAGAGGGGTTTGCGCACGTTCATCGAGGTACTGCGCGCGCAATCCCGGAAAGTGAGCTTCATCAATCATTGAAGCCGCACTTTCGCCTCGAGCGACCGCGGTGTGGTGATGTGAATACCGTCGCACAAGCGTGTCGCGGTTCACGGACATGCTGCATGAGAGATCGGTACCGTTGCCTGATGCAGCTCATGCGCAGACGCTCGACGGTCTTGATCCGATTCGCGGAGCTCGCATGCGCGATAGCACGCGGGAGCGGATATAAATCCCGCTCTCCAGGCGGCAGGTTCCCCGCCGATACTCTCAGCAGGACGAACACGCCTTTGCGCATCGCTGTGCGCCGCCCTATTGAGTCTCGCGATCGATAAACCGAAGCGGAGGGATGGGAACCGGAATTGGACGGCGCGCGCATATGGATTCTATTGCCGTTCAGCCGAAGCATCGCCTGCGATGAGCGTCCGCGCGGCGAGCAATCCGATGTCAGAAAGCTGAAGGCCGCCGCGCTCCTCCCTCGGCACCGCTTGGAGGGCACGCATTCCGAAGCGTTGCAGGAAGCACCGCCCGTGGTAGGGTTTTCCGTCCCGACGCACACAGTGCCGCTCGTCGGCCAAACACCGGCAGCCGCCGCAAATCACCAGGTGACGCACATCGTGCGCGCGGCGCAACTCTGGCGGCGGCGGGGGATCGAGCACGCGCAGATAGTGTCGCCCGCTCGAAAGGTGCGCGCTCCGCACGGGAGTCCTCGCCCGCCGCACTCTGGTTCGTGGGGTTCTGGATGGCATGGCTCATCAGCGTATGGTAAGCCATCCGACATGTCAAGCATGCCAGCTTATGACTACCCAGGAATCATGCTAAACGCCGTGGTAGTACGGCGAAAGGAAAGACGAGATGATTCGTTGGAGATCTGTTCGCGGGGTTCGCTTCGCGGTGCTCGAGGATGTTATTTTTGTCGAACTGCCGGGACCCCGGCATGACGGAGGTCCACGCGCCGCGGATTCCGCGAAGCCTGGCTCAAGGGCCGTGGTGGAGGGGGACAAGCCAGCGCGTTCCAGGTCCAGAGGAGCTCGTCAGCGCGAGCAAGGAGGAGGAAGGCCCTAGCGACCGGATGCCAAGGCGTATCGAGCGCGTGTCGCGCGAGCGTCGCTCTGCGGGGCGACGCTCGCCGGCTCAACGGTCCGTAAGAACCACGCAGGCTCGGTCAGGGCCGGTTGCCGGCGACGGGGCTGCGCTTTCTACCGGGCTGAGGGGCATTGATCGTGCCAGAGGGTCCGAAGATCAGGTGGTTCGGGGTGCAGCCTAGAACCTCGACCAGCCGCAGGAAAGTCTGGAGCTTGATGTCCTTGATCGTTCCGCTTTCCCATTGATTCACGGTGGCTCGCGAGACTTTGACCTGCCGGGCGAGTTCAGCCTGGCTCCATTCTTTTTGGGTGCGCATCTCACGGATGCGTTCGCCCATGCGTTTAGTCTCCATAAGTAAAATTCTCCCACGACAAAGGTATGGCATGATTGACAGTGACGTATGGCATGGTCTACACTCCGGGCTGCATGAACTGACGATTCTGTCCGCCCCTTCGGTTCCAAAATGCGGCGTCATCATCGAGAACAACAACGGCACGAGCGGGCTCGTGCTACTGACTTAAGGCGACCGCGATGATTCAACTCGAAGACCTCAAACGACTGAAAGTCACCTCCGAAACCAAGGCATATCTCTACGCGGAAGCGCGCCGGCTGGGCTGTTCGATGCATGAGGTGGCGCGCGCGGAACTGCATCGGATCGCGGTTGAGAAGATTCATGCTGCAAAGGTGCTCGTTTCTCTGTCCCCGCGCGAGGCCCGCGAGGGGGACTCGCAGAGTGAGCGGGTTCCCGTCATCGATCTTCGGCGGGAAGCGGCGCAGTAAGGACACAAGCCTGCGCTCCGGCACGAGCAGATCCATCGGCGCGCAGACAGCCCGCGTCGGCATCCGCGTCGTCGATGCCGATCTCGCGGACATCGTCCGCGACGAGTGCCACCAGTGGACCGAGGCGGCACTGGAGGCGGGGCGGACCGTCCCCGCCGAGACACTCGCCGTCGCCGGCCTGGATGGCCCGGCCGCGCCGGCGGCGCGGCTCACCGCCCGAGATCCTGGCCGCCGGTGAGCACGAGCAGGGACGACGAATTGGCGAACGAGCCCAAGGTGACGGATCTGATCGGAGCCCTGCGGGCGCTCTCGACCTGCCTGCGTCACCTGGCCTGCGGGTACGGCCGTGATCCCCGTGAACGGACCGCAGCCCTCGCCCTCCTCGCGGGCAGGATTCCCGGCGTGTCCGCCGCAGACCTTGACGTGACGTGGAAGAGTGTGGCCCGCCCCGCCGCATCAGCGGTCGACGTCGAGAAAGGGCTGGCGAGCTATCCGTCCGGCTCGCTGAATGTGCCGAGGCCCTCCGGAAATCAGAGCAGTAGCCGAAGCCCCGGAACGCAATGCCCCCGGACGTACCTCGAGCTTCCCTGAACGGCGAGCAAGTCGGCAAATGGACCGGGAACTGGCCCATCCTAGCGTACCTATCCGCCGCCAGGAGGCTGAGGCTGAGCTAGAATCCCGCATTGGAATCCGGATCCCAAGGGCCGGAGAGCCAAGGTGTCGGGTAGAACTACCGAATGGAAGGGGCCCCATGCTGATCCTGAGCAGGCGAGTCGGCGAGTCCGTGATGATTGGGGATGAAGTCACCATCACGGTGCTGAGCGTCAAGGGCAATCAGGTGCGCGTCGGCGTCAATGCGCCCAAGCACGTCGGAGTGCACCGCGAAGAGATCTACGAGCGCATCAAGCGCGATCAGCGGCGCGCAGCCGAGGAAGGGGAACCCGCCCAACCTGTCCCGAGCTTCGCGCCTCAGGAAGAGCCACCGGTGAACTACTCCGGCCCGAGATCACGCCATGGTGGCGAGCGGCCGTGAGCGTCAGATGTTCTGACTGCGGCCGCGAGCTCGAAGATGTAGCGGATCGCGCATCGGCGCCACCGTGTCCGAGGTGCGGGGGTACCCGGCGCACATTCGAAGTTTCATTGTTCGAGCGAGCGGAAGCGCGAGATGGGCTCGGGTATAAGCTGAAGCGCCCCGGCTCGAACGTCCGAAAGTCAATTATCTCAGAGGGAACTAGTCGCTTTGAGCCGTCCCAAAAGGCCCGCTTGGTCAAAGTGGAACGGCATATTGATCGTCTGAATGATCGGTACATGGAGCGCGTCACCGACGTTGATTCCGGTGCGGTAATTCACGAATGCCAGGAGCCGCTCAATGCACATGTGGGACACGGCTCGGCAAAGGGAGCCGGAGTGCGGGACAGCGGAGGCGGCGCCGAGGCCGACACTAATTCTGATGACCGAGCTCACGAAGGAAAGCTCTGATGGCACTGCATCCCGATTTCCCCCACTCTCCCTACGAGATCCTGAATCCCGAACAGCGCTGGTTCCCCGCAGCCGAGGAATTGCGGGAGACCGCCCGCGAGAAGCTCCTTCCACCACTCGTCGAGCATATCCGCGAGGAAGTGACGCGGTGGCGAGACTCCGGGTATCCGGGTGCCTCCGCGACATCCCGCGCACTGCTCGAGTGGTGGTTCAAGACCGACCATCTGATCGAACAGGCGGACGGCACGCAGAGCCAGTTTCGCTACTACTTCGCGCAACGCGAGGCCGTCGAGTCGGTGATCTGGCTTTACGATGTGCGCCGTGCTCGCGACAAGTTCGATCTGATGCGCTTCGATGCCTCCGGCGCAGTGTCGGCCAGCATGTTCGACGAAGCCTGGCCGCGCTTCGTCGTCAAGATGGCAACCGGCGCCGGCAAGACCAAAGTGCTTTCGCTTCTGATGGCCTGG
>JAKAFQ010000257.1 GCA_021817875.1 Pseudomonadota bacterium | reverse complement strand
GGCGGCTACGTGCTCATCGACTGCGCCGGCGCGCCGGAGTGTCTGGTCATCGCCAGCGGCTCCGAGGTGGGCATCGCGGCCGATGCGGTCCGCGCCCTGAACGCGGCCGGGCGGCGTGTGCGGCTGGTCTCGATGCCCTCGACCGACGTGTTTGACGAGCAGGACGCGGCGTACCGTGAGAGCGTGCTGCCGCGCGCGGTGCGCCGCAGAGTGGCAGTCGAAGCGGGCGCTACGCTATCGTGGTGGCGATACGTCGGCAGCGACGGACGCGTGCTCGGTCTCGATGAGTTCGGCGCTTCGGGCAAGGGCCCGGAACTGTTTGTTCATTTCGGTTTCACCGCCGAGCGCATCCAGCGCGAGGTCGCGCAGCTGCTCGAGGCGGCAATCTGATCACAGGTCAAGGGGATACGGCTCATGGCAATCAAAGTGGGAATCAACGGCTACGGCCGCATCGGCCGCAACGTGCTGCGCGCCCTGTTCGAGGGTCAGCGCGCCGGTGAACTCGAGATCGTCGCGATCAACGACCTGGGCGACGCCAAGACCAATGCGCACCTCACCCGGCACGACACCGTCCACGGTCGCTTTCCGGGTGAAGTCAAGGTCGAGGGGGACTCACTGGTGGTCAACGGCCAGCCCATCCGTGTGCTCGCCGAGCGTGACCCGGCCAAGCTCCCCTGGGGCAGGCTCGGGGTGGACTTCGTGCTCGAGTGTACGGGGCTGTTCACGAGCAAGGCGAAGGCTTCGGCGCACCTCGCCGGCGGCGCCAAAAAGGTGGTCATCTCCGCGCCGGGTGGCGCTGACGTCGACGCGACCGTCGTCTATGGGGTGAATCACAACGTGCTCTCGAGCAAGCACACGGTCATTTCCAACGCCTCGTGCACGACCAACTGCCTGGCGCCGGTCGCGAAGGTGTTGCACGATGCGGTCGGCATCACCGCCGGCATCATGACGACCGTTCACTCCTATACCAATGACCAGGTGCTCACCGACGTCTATCACACGGACCTGCGCCGCGCCCGCTCGGCGACCCAGTCGCAGATCCCGACCAAGACCGGGGCGGCCGCGGCCGTCGGACTGGTGCTGCCGGAACTGAAGGGCCGGCTCGACGGGTTCGCCGTGCGCGTGCCGACCATCAACGTCTCGATGGTCGATCTGACCTTCACTGCCGCCCGCCCGACCAGCGCCGAGGAGGTCAACGAGGCGGTGCGCGCGGCGGCCGCCGGAGCCCTGCACGGCGTGCTCGGCTACAACACCGAGCCGCTGGTGTCGATCGACTTCAACCACGACCCGCGCTCCTCGGTGTACGACGCGACGCTCACCAAGGTGATCGGCGGCACCCTGGTGAAGGTGTGCGCCTGGTACGACAACGAGTGGGGCTTCTCCAACCGCATGCTCGACACCACGCTCGCGTGGTCCAAGGCGTCATGAGGATCCTGCGGATGACGGATACGGACCTGCGCGGCAAGCGGGTCCTGATCCGCGAGGATCTGAATTGCCCGATCAAGGACGGGGTGGTGACCAGCGATGCGCGCATCCGCGCCGCGCTGCCGACCATCCGCTACGCGCTGGACCAGCACGCCCAGGTATTCATCGTCTCGCACCTCGGCCGGCCGAAGGAGGGGGAGTACGACGAGGGGTTGTCGCTGAAGCCGGTTGCGGCCCGGCTCGCCGAGCTGCTCGGCACGCCGGTGCCGCTGAAGCGCGACTGGCTCGACGGCCTGGAGTGTGCGCCGGGCAGCGCGTTGCTGTGCGAGAACGCGCGCTTCAACAAGGGTGAGAAGAAAGACGACGAGACGCTCGCGCGGCGCATGGCGGCGCTGTGCGACGTGTTCGTGATGGACGCTTTCGGTACCGCGCACCGCGCCGAGGCGAGCACGCATGGCGTCGTCCGGTTCGCCAAGGTCGCCTGCGCCGGGCCGCTGCTGGTCGGTGAGCTCGAGGCGCTGGAGCGGGCGCTCGAGAATCCCGCGCGGCCGATGGTGGCCATCGTCGCCGGCTCGAAGGTCTCGACGAAGCTGACCGTGCTCGAGGCGCTGCTCGAGAAGGTCGACAAGCTCATCGTGGGCGGCGGCATCGCCAACACCTTCCTCGCCGCCACCGGCGTACAGGTCGGCAAGTCGCTTTACGAGGCCGAGCTGATCGATGTGGCGCGCCGCCTGATGGAGCGGGCGCGCGAGCGCGGCGCGGAGATCCCGCTGCCCACCGACGTGGTGGTCGCCAAGGAGATCGCCGCGACGGCGCATGCCGACGTGCGCTCGATCCACGAGGTGCGCGCCGAGGAGATGATCCTGGACATCGGTCCGGACAGCGCCGACCGGCTGAGCGCGCTGCTGCAGACCGCCGGCACGATCCTGTGGAACGGTCCGGTCGGGGTGTTCGAGTTCGAGCAGTTCGGCGAGGGGACCCGCGCGATCGCACAGGCGATCGCCCGCAGCAAGGCATTCTCGCTCGCCGGCGGCGGGGACACGCTCGCGGCCATCGAGAAGTACCGGATCGAGGACGGGATCTCCTACATCTCGACCGGTGGCGGGGCATTCCTCGAGTTCGTTGAAGGGAAGAAGCTGCCAGCGGTGGCGGCTCTGGAGGAGCGCGCGGGCGGCTGACACTATGCTCAGAAGAACCAAAATTGTGGCGACCGTGGGTCCGGCCACCGACGATGTGCAGATTCTCATCGACATGATGCGGGCCGGCCTGGACGTGGCGCGGTTGAACGCCTCGCACGGCACCATCGAGGATCGCCGGCGGCGCCTCGCGCTGGTGCGCGAGGCGGCACAGCGCGCCAACCGGTGCGTCGGCGTGCTGCTCGACCTGGCCGGTCCGAAGATCCGCATCGAGGGCTTCCGCGACGGCAAGGTCATGCTCGCGGAGGGTCAGCCGTTCATCCTCGACACCGCGCTCGATCCCAAGGCCGGCACGGTCAAGTCCGTCGGCGTCGCCTACAAGAACCTGCCGAATGACGTGCGCGGCGGCGATTCTCTGCTGCTTGCCGACGGGCAGATCGTGCTCGGCGTCGAACGGGTGGAGGGAACGCGGATCTACACGCAGGTGCGCGTCGGCGGCGAGCTGTCCGATCGCAAGGGGCTCAATCGGCAGGGCGGCGGCATCTCCGCGCCGGCGCTGTCCGACAAGGACAAGGAGGATATCCGCTTCGCCGTGGAGGAGAGCGTTGATTACATCGCGGTGTCCTTCGCGCGGGACGCGGGCGACATCGAGCAGGCGCGCACGCTGGCGCGGCGGGCCGGCCGCGACACGCGCATCGTCGCCAAGGTCGAGCGCCAGGAGGCCATCAGCAATCTCGATGCCATCATCGAGGCGTCCGACGTCGTGATGGTCGCGCGCGGCGATCTGGGCGTAGAGATGGGCTATGCGGAACTCACCGGCCTGCAGAAGACCATCATCCACCGGACCCGGGCGAAGAACCGCGTGGTCATCACCGCGACGCAGATGATGGAGTCGATGATCCAGAGCCCGATGCCCACGCGCGCCGAGGTCAGCGACGTGGCCAATGCCGTGATGGATGGGACCGATGCCGTGATGCTCTCGGCGGAGACGGCGGCGGGGCGCTACCCGGTGCGGGCCGTGGAGGCCATGGCGCAGGTCATCGAGGGCGCGGAGAAATACCAGTTGAGCCTCGGTTACGAGCGACACCGCACCGAGGGGCTGTTCAGCGACAGCGAGGAAGCGATTGCGATGGCCGTGATGTACGCGGCCAACCACATGAAGGTGCGCGCCATCGTCGCGCTCACCGAGTCGGGATCGACGCCGCTGTGGATGTCGCGCATCCGCTCGGACATTCCGATCTACGCCTTCACCCGCCACGAAGGGACCCGGCGGCGGGTCACGCTGTTTCGCGGCGTGTATCCGGTGGTCTTTGACGTGACCCGCGCCAAGTCGACCGGCGAGCTGTACGACACGCTGTTCACCCGTCTGCTCGAGCTGAAACTCGTCGAGCGCAAGGATCTGGTGATCCTCACCAAGGGCGAGCAGTCGGGCGTTCAGGGCGGCACGAACTCCCTGCAGATCCTCGAGGTAGCCTGAGCGGCGAGGCGCGGCCCATGGCAACGCTACCGGATGCACCGCCCGAGCTTCCCGCCGCGGCGTGGCGGCGCCCGGTGGTGGGGCTGGTCCTGACCGGCGGCGGGGCGCGCTCGGCCTATCAGATCGGAGTGCTGCGCGCACTGGCGCAGATGTTGCCCGGCGCGCGCAACCCGTTCCCGGTCATCGTTGGGACGTCCGCGGGCGCGGTGGCGGCCAGCGTCCTCGCCGCCGAGGCGCACGCCTGGCGGCACGCGGTGGCGGGATTGGAGCGGGTGTGGGGGAACTTCCGCACCGAGCAGGTGTTCTACGTCGATGCGCCGCACATGGTGCGCTCCGGCCTGCACTGGACGCTGGCGCTGCTCTCAAGCGGCCTGGTGCTCGCACCGCCGAAGGCAATCCTCGACACCGCCCCGCTGCGCGCCCTGCTCGGCCGGGAAGTCGACTGCGGCGGCATCCGCCGCAGCATCGAGCGCGGCCATCTGCGCGCCTGCGCGCTGTGCACCACCGGCTACAGCAGCGGCCAGTCGGTCGCCTATTTCGATGGCCGGCCGCAGCTCGCCGAATGGTCGCGGGTTCAGCACATCGGGCGGCGCACCGAGTTGACGCTCGATCACATCATGGCGAGCGTGGCCATTCCGCTGCTGTTCTCGCCCATCAAGCTCGGCGCGGAGTACTTCGGCGATGGCTCGATGCGGCAGCTCAATCCGCTGAGCCCGGCCATCCATCTGGGCGCGGACCGGCTGCTGATCATCGGGGTGAGTTCCGATCAGGGCTCCGGTGTCGACGGCGGCGCCGTGCCGACCATGCCCACCGCGGGCGATGTGTTCGGCTTCATGCTCGACACGCTGTTCACCGACCGGATCTACGGCGATCTGGAGCACATCGAGCGTCTGAACGAGCTGGTGCGCGCCGCGCCGCACACCCGCGCCGTGCGCCGCATCGAGACGTTCATGATCACCCCGAGCGTCGATCCGAACGAGATTGCGACGCAGCACGTTGCGGCCATGCCGCGCGGACTGCGCGCGCTGCTGCGCGTGCTCGGCGGTCGCCCGGAGGTGTCAGGCCATCAGCTGACCAGCTATCTCACCTTCGAAGCGCCGTATACCCAGGCCCTCATCGAGCTCGGCTACCGCGACGCCATGTCGGTGCGCTCGGCGCTGCTGCCGTTCGTGCGTGGCGAGGCGAGCGGCCCGACCGCCGTCGCGCCGCCCGTCTGACTCGAGGCGCCGACCTCAGCCGGGTCCGTGGTCCGGCTCGGCCGCGCGAGTCAGTAGCGCGGTGTGGCGCGCGGTAAGGTAGGGGTGCTCCGGCGCAAAGCGTTCCGCCAAGCGCTCGACGATGTACACCGAGCGGTGCTGGCCGCCGGTGCAGCCGACGGCCACGGTCAGGTAGCCGCGGTTGCTGGCCTGGTATTCCGGGATGCGCGCACGCACGAACGCGACGATGTCGTCGAGCAGTCGTGCCACGTCCGAGTGCTCCTCGAGGAAGCGGCGCACCGCCGCATCACGTCCGCTGAGCTCGCGCAGCGTCGGTTCCCAGTAGGGATTCGGCAGCGAGCGCGCATCGAACACGAAGTCCGCATCGCCCGGTATGCCCTGCTTGAAGCCGAAGGACTCGAACGTGATCGACAGTCGCGCGGCGCGCGGCTCGCCGAAGCGCTCGGCGATCACGTCGCGCAGGGCGTGCATGCCGAGGTGCGAGGTGTCGATGACCAGGTCGGCGGCATGGGCGATCGGCTCCATCAGCTGGCGCTCCAGGCTGATGGCGGTGCGCAGATCGCGGCTGCGCCGGCCCATCGGGTGGCTGCGGCGGGTCTCGGCGAAGCGCCGCAGCAGTACCTCGTCGGAGGCGGTGAGGAAGGGTACCTCGCACTCGATGCCGCTGCGGCGCAGCTCGTCGATGAGCTGCGGCACGATGGCGATTTCCGCGGCGCTGTTGCGGGCGTCGAGACCTACGGCTGCGCGGCCGTAGGTCTGCTCCGGACTGCGCACCGCATGTGCGATGAATGGCTTGAGCAGGGCGGCCGGGATGTTGTCGATGCAGTAATAGTCCAGGTCCTCGAGCATGCGCAGCGCCACGCTTTTGCCCGAGCCCGACAGCCCGCTCAAGACGATGATGCGCACCGGTCCGCCGCGCCGCTCAGGCCCGCAGCATGCGGCCCTCCACGGCGTGATGATCGGTGAGCTTCTCCTTGTGCTTCTTGACGCACCGGTCGAGCTTGTCGGTGAGCCGGTCGATCGCCGCGTACATGTTCTCTTCGGTCGAATCGGCGTGTATGGAGCTGCCGCTGACGTGCAGCGTGGCCTCGGCCTTCTGGCGCAGCTTCTCCACGCTGAGCACGCAGTGCACGTCGATGACCTGCTCAAAGTGCCGCTCGATCCGCTCGAGTT
>JAKAFQ010000256.1 GCA_021817875.1 Pseudomonadota bacterium | reverse complement strand
CGATCTCCAGCCTCACATTTCTGGCGCAGCCGACGTGCGTCGCGCCTTCCTGGAATTCTTCCGCGCTCGCGGCCATACCGTCGTGCCTTCGAGCTCCCTCGTGCCCGGCACCGACCCGACGCTGCTCTTCACCAATGCGGGGATGGTGCAGTTCAAGGACGTCTTCCTCGGGAAGGACCGGCGCGATTATGTGCGCGCCGTCACCAGCCAGCGCTGCGTACGCGCCGGCGGCAAGCACAATGACCTCGAGAACGTCGGCTATACCGCCCGGCACCACACCTTTTTCGAGATGCTGGGCAATTTCTCCTTCGGGGACTATTTCAAGCGCGACGCCATCCATTTCGCCTGGGAATTCCTCACCGGCACGTTGAAGCTCGATCCGGCGAGACTCTGGGTGACCGTCTTTCGCGACGACGATGAAGCCGCGGACCTCTGGCTGAAGGAGGTCGGGGTGTCGGCGCAGCGCTTCTCGCGCATGGGAGAGCAGTCGAACTTCTGGGCCATGGGGGATACCGGTCCGTGCGGCCCGTGCAGCGAGATCTTCTACGACCACGGACCGGGCGTGCGCGGTGGCCCCCCGGGCTCTGCCGAAGAAGACGGTGACCGGTTCGTCGAGATCTGGAATCTGGTGTTCATGCAGTTCGATCGGGGGGCCGACGGCACCCTGACCCCCTTGCCGAGGCCTTCGGTGGACACCGGCATGGGGCTCGAGCGCATCTCGGCGGTGATGCAGGGGGTGCATTCGAATTACGACATCGACCTGTTCCGCAACCTGATCCGGGCGGCGGCGAGGATCGCCGGTACCGGCAATCTCGAGTCGAGTTCCCTGCGGGTGATCGCCGATCACATTCGTGCGTGCACCTTCCTGATCGTGGACGGGGTGCTGCCATCCAACGAGGGTCGCGGCTATGTGCTGAGACGCATCATCCGGCGCGCGATCCGCCATGGGTACAAGCTCGGGATCACCGAGCCGTTCTTCTACCGGCTGGTCGAGGTGCTGGCGCAGGAGATGAGCGGCGCCTATCCGGAGCTCATTCACGGCCGCGGATTCGCCGAGCAGGTCCTGAAGCGGGAAGAGGAGCGCTTTGCGGATACGCTGGCACACGGCATGGAACTGCTCGAGGGGGTCATGGCGAAGATCGCCGCAGCCGAGACCGGGCCGAGAGCGGTGCCCGCGGTCGCGGCCGCGGTGATTCCCGGGGACATCGTATTCAAGCTCTACGATACCTATGGTTTTCCCGCGGATCTGACCGCCGATATCGCGCGCGAGCGTGGTCTGAGCATCGATCAGTCCGGCTTCGAGGCGGCAATGGAGGCGCAGCGGCGCCGCTCCCAGGATGCGAGCCGCTTCGGCGTCGATCTGCGGGGTGGCGCGCCGCTTCAGGCGCGCACCGCCTTCGAGGGATACGAGCGCCTGGCCGCCGAGGGGCGCGTGGTGGCGCTGTTGAAGGGGGGCAGCGCGGTGGAATCGCTCGGCGCCGGCGAAGCAGGCGAGGTGGTGCTCGACCGTACCCCGTTCTATGCCGAATCCGGTGGCCAGGTGGGCGATACCGGCACGCTGTCCGCCGCCGGCGTGCGCTTCGAGGTCGAGGACACCCAGAAGCGGGGTGCGGCCTATGCGCACATCGGCCGTGTGGCGGAGGGGGAAATTCGTGTCGGGGAGCTGTTGAGGGCACAGGTCGACGCGGAACGCCGCCGCGCCATCATGCTCAATCACAGCGCGACGCACCTGCTGCACGCGGCCTTGCGCAAGACCCTGGGCACGCACGTGCAGCAGAAGGGTTCACGGGTCGCCCCCGATCGGTTGCGGTTCGATTTCTCGCACCCGCAGCCCGTGACGCCGGGAGAGCTCGACGCCATCGAGAGGCTGGTGAATGCCCAGGTCCGGGTCAATTCCCCGGCCGAAACACGCATCATGAGCTACGAGAATGCCGTGGCGGCAGGTGCCATGGCGCTCTTTGGCGAGAAGTACGAGCACGAGGTACGGGTGCTGCGGGTCGGGGACTTCTCCATGGAACTGTGTGGTGGGACCCACGTGCAGCGCTCTGGAGACATCGGGCTGTTCAAGATCGTCAGCGAAAGTGGCGTCGCTTCGGGTGTGCGTCGGATCGAGGCGGTCACCGGCGAGAGCGCCCTGGCTTACATCGAGCACAGCGAGGCGCTGCTGAAGGACGTGGCCCACCTCATGCGCGGCGCGCGGGACGACCTCAAGGACAAGGTGCGTGATGCGCTGGAGCGCATCCGGCAGATGGAGCGGGAGATCCGCACCCTGAAGGACCGACTGGCCTCCGGTGAGGGCACTGACCTCGCCGAGGGCGCGGTGGACGTCCAGGGAATCAAGGTGCTCGCCACCCAGGTCACGGGAGCCGACAGTGCGGCGCTGCGCAGTGCGGTCGATCGCCTGAAAGACAAGCTGAAATCGGCCGTGGTGGTGCTGGCTTCCGTCGAAGAGACCGAAAAGGTGGTCCTGGTGGTCGGAGTGACGCCGGATCAGTGCTCTCGGGTCAAGGCCGGCGAGCTCGCCGGGGTCATCGCGGCGCAGGTCGGTGGCCGCGGCGGGGGCCGGCCGGACTTCGCACAGGCCGGCGGCAGCAATCCCGCGGCGCTCGCGGCTGCGCTCGCCTCGGTCCCGGATTGGGTCCGCACTCGCCTGGGGGCTGAAAATGGGGGGTAGGAGGGGATTGGACGGGGTCAAAGGGTGTACAGTGGCAGGATAAGGAGGTCAAGCCATGCTCATATTGACCAGACGAGTCGGGGAGACGCTGATGATCGGTGACGAGGTCTCCGTGACCATCTTAGGCGTCAAGGGCAATCAGGTACGGGTAGGAATCCAGGCGCCGAAAAGCGTCGCCGTGCATCGCGAAGAAATATACAAGCGTATCCAGCGGGAACGGGAACAAGGGCAGACGGATCGGCCGCCTCCGGGTCCGAAGGAGGAGCGGCCAGTGCAGTCCGAAGAGGCGGCCGCGCCGCCCATGCACGACAGCGTTCTCTGATCGCACCAGGCGTCCCCAAAATCGCGCGCTTGCAGTATGATGCCGCCCCTTGCAGGGCAAGGGTTTCCTTGTTCTTGCCGTCACGGTGAGTCCTGCCCTGACGGACCGATGGCCGGCCGGATGAGCCCGGTGGCTGGCATCCTGCACGCGGACAGAGTGATCGATCCGCGGCAACGGCCCCCTACCGGAAAGGATGGGCCGGGGGGTCGAGGGACTCCTGTGGTCCGGCTGGCGCCGGGGCCCGTGTGGTATTGGAAAGATTGGCATCGGATGCGGAGAGATGGCCGAGTGGTCGAAGGCGCACCCCTGCTAAGGGTGTAAGGGTCAAAAGCCCTTCGAGGGTTCGAATCCCTCTCTCTCCGCCACTGACCTTCTTGCGGGCCCTGTCCGCGGGGCCCGCAAGAAGGTCAGCGGAGCAGGGAATGGTGGACGAACCCTCTGGTTCGACAAAATCGCCTGGAGCGATTTTGAACGCGGCGCAGCCGCGGCCCCGCAGGGGCGAGGCTCAGGATGAGCCGAGTAATCCCTCTCTCTCCGCCAGTTCACATTCTCGGACGGTTCCAGACCGTCTCAAAATTAGAAAAAACGTCGAGAAATCATAGAGTTCGTACGTCCGCACTGCCCGCTGAAGGGCGAGGATCGTGTAAAGTCGCACATCCTGAGGGTCGAGCTGATCGCGGACGAGCCGGTCGTCCAAACTGCCGCTCATGCGTGGCGACATCACCGTCCACGACGAGATGATCATCCACGGACCGGGCGGCAACGCTTCGCGTGATCGCTGGCGGTGCTCCTGCATCACCGCATTCCGCAGCAAGGCCCGCGTCGATTTCGAACGCTCGATTGGCTTTGCCCATTTGCACTACGCAACGATAAGCGGGAAACGCAGCGCGGTGCGCTGATATCCTGAAGCGCGCTGTGGAAACCACGTTCGAACTTGCGGCGGGCGATTACCGGCTGGTCGTGGCGCCATCGCGGGGTGGCT
Source organism: Pseudomonadota bacterium (assembly GCA_021817875.1). The sequence continues at coordinate 2,462 of JAKAFQ010000256.1, read as the reverse complement.
CGATTCTGTCCTTCGAATGGCGCGGACAGCCGCTGATGCGGGAATCGGCAGGGTCGAGCATTCTCGACGTAGCCTGCTTTCCTCTGGTGCCTTATTCGAACCGGATCAGCGGCGGTCGATTTCATTGGAATGGTCATCCAGTCTTGCTCTCACCGAATCTTCCGGCGGTCGATCCACGCAACCCGCTCCACGGTTTCGGCTGGGTGTCCGAATGGACTGTGCTGGCAAAGACCAGAAAAGCCTTGCGAATCGAGCATCGTTATCCGGGCGGGGCATGGCCGTGGTCTTACCGCGCTGAGCTGGTCTATACGCTGACTGACGGAGGGCTGACCACGCACCTTGCGCTCTCCAACCTCGCCGCCGAGCCCATGCCGGCAGGGTTGGGCTTCCATCCTTATTTCCCGCGCAACAGTGCAACCCGATACCTCGGCCTGCACCGCGGCGAATGGCAAAACGATGCCGAAGGGCGGCCTGTCGCGTTAGACGAGCGAGGCTGTGCAGTCGATTGGTGGGATGGCGCGGCGGTAGGCACGCGCGATGTCGACACCGTCTACGCCGGGCGCGAAGGCGCATTGCAAATTTGCTGGCCGGACCGCGAGCTAATTCTCGGGATCGAGTGCTCGGATATTCTTTCGTCCACCTCGGTCTACGTGCCGCGCACAGCGGACTGGTTCTGCGTCGAACCCGTCAGTCACATGACCGACGCGCTGAACCGCACGGGACACGATGGGGCGATGGCAATATTGCAACCGCACGAAACGCTCACCGCCGATATCAGCATGTACGCATGTGCATTTCGCAAGTAGAACCGGATCGCTGCTCTCGCGCGGCCCCGACTCCAGCTGAATTGAGCAGGCCGGATTCCCATGACGGACCGGTCGACCGAGTCGACACTGCGGGCGCCGGTAATCGCCATGACCTCGGCAAGCTCGCCATGCAGCCGGCGCAAGACCCGCGCAACGCCCCCGGCGCCACCGGCGGCGAGTCCCCAAATGGTGGGGCGACCGATCAGCACGCTTTTCGCACCTTGCGCGAGGGCGCGAAGCACGTCCGCGCCGCTCCGGACAGGTGTGGGTAAGCACTTAGACCCTAACCCGGGCAATCTGCCGCGCTGCGGCCTGCTGGATCGCGATCATCTCGTCTTCCCAGTCCCCCTCAGGTACCTCCTCAAGCAGTCCGTTGCGGTCCAGGTAGTCGAGGGCATCGGCGATCATATAGGTCTGACGCTGCCGTAGCCAAATTCTTCCGAGATCGGACACCTCGATCGCCCAGTGCGCGACCTGCACCTGCGGAAGATGGTCAATCGACTCGATCATGACATCCTGGAAATATCCTTCGGCACCGTCGCACTGAAGCTGAATTTTTCCTTCCGTGAGAGGAACGCGCAAGCCGGTCTTTTCATCGGCGGTCGTAAGACCGCTGGCGGCAAGAACGGGTATCTGAATGAATCCGATGGCCATGTTTGCACCCTCGACAGACCATACAGAACCTTCGTTGCAGACCCGATTGGTTTGAGAAACGACGGCGAAGGCGAAGAAGCGGATCGTTGCACGCAGGGACTGACCATGGTTGAGGGTGTGCCGGCGAATCACGATCGCCGTTCAGTTGAACAAGGCGGGATGGGTTCCCAGGACGCATCGGTCTACCTCTTGGACACTGCGGGCTCCCGCAATTGCCATGACCTCGACGAGCTCGGCTTGCATCAGGCGCAAGACCCGCTCAACGCCTGCGGCGCCACCGGCGGCGAGCCCCCAAATGGTGGGGCGACCTATCAGCACACTTCTCGCGCCCAGCGCGAGGGCACGAAGCACGTCCGCGCCACTGCGAATGCCGCCGTCGGCGTAAACCTCCAGATCGCTACCCACCGCGTCAACGATACCCGGGAGTGCATGCGCGACCGGCTGCGATGATCGCAGGCCCTGGCCGCCATGGTTGGACACGATCACGGCGGCCGCGCCGTGATCACGCGCGAGAATAGCATCTTCCGGACGGATGATCCCTTTGAGGATCAGCGGCAGGTTGGACAGTCCTTTCAGCCATTCAAGGTGCGCCCAGGTAATCCCCGGATCAGGAAAGGTCGCCCCGAACGGCTTGTCGCGATAGTCGCGCACGGCATACATCGCATGCTCGTCTTGCTCCCAGCGCTGGAACAGCGCTTGCCACGCTTCCTTCATCGGCCGTGGAAACGACGGCATGACCGGCAGGTCTACAGTCAGGCACAGGGCAGAGGCACCGGAAGCTACCGCGCGTGCGACAATGTCGCGCAGCACGCCGCGATCGCGAACCCAATATAACTGTTGCCAATAGCGACCCGAGGCCGCTACCCCGACGTCCTCGGGCGGGCGCGAGCCCATCATGCTCAACGTGCTGATCGTTCCGGCTGCTGCGGCGCCACGCGCCGTGGCGATCTCTCCGTCAGGGTGCACGAAAGTCGAACCGACGAACGGCGCCGTGATGATCGG
>JAKAFQ010000255.1 GCA_021817875.1 Pseudomonadota bacterium | reverse complement strand
GCGGATGAGCGCGGAAATCGCACCGCCGAGGCTGGCCGCCTCGTCGAGCTTGGTGAGCAGGCAGGAGGCGGGCTTCAGCGGCGAGAAGCGCTTGACGGTCTCCTCGAGCGCGCCGGCCTGGGTGCTGGCGGCGAGCACCAGCGCCGATTCGATCTGAGCCGCGCACTCGGCGAGCACCGCCAGCCGCGCGGTGAGCTGCGCATCGCGTACGCTCGTGCCCGGCGTGTCGATCAGGACCAGCCGGTGGCCGCCGAGCCGCGCCAGCAGCTCCGGCAGCGCTTCGAAGCGCTCGGGCACGTGCACCGGGACGCCGAGCAGCTGTCCGAGTGCGAGCATCTGGTCCTGTGCGCCGATGCGCACGGTGTCGGAAGCGACCAGGGCCAGCTCCTTCGGCCCGTGGCGCAGGATCCAGCGCACCGCGAGCTTGGCGAGCATGGTGGTCTTGCCGACGCCGGTGGCGCCTACGAAGGCGATGCGCCCGCCGTCCTCGAGCCAGCGGTCGCCGGTGACGAGCAGGTATTGCGACAGCCCGCCGAGGGCGAGGCGCCGGCCGCGCGCCAGATCCACTTCCGCGGGCAGCTGGCCGATCAGGTGGTCGGCGAGATCCTGACCGATGCCGATCTCGGTCAGTTCGCGCAGCAGCTCGGCATGCACCGGGTGGCGCCGGGCACGCTCGTTCCAGGCGAGCTGCGCCAGTTGCGTCTCGAGAATGCGCCGCAGGCTCTTCAACTCGCTGCCCATGTCGAGCGCGGTGGCCTCGGCGGCGGGCGGCGGCGCGGCGGGGACGGCGGGGACGGCGGCCGCTTCGAGCCGGCCGGCATCGAAGTCCACCGCGGCGGTGATCTCGACGCCCTGCGCGCTGCGCCGCGAGGAGAGGATCACCGCCTCTTCGCCGAGTTGCTCACGGACCGCGCGCAGCGCTTGACGGATGTCCGGGGCCGTGTGGCGTATGATTTTCATGGATTACCTGCCGACCGCGGTGATGACGCGGACCTTGCGGTTGTCGGGTATCTCGTTCCAGGCGAGCACGTGCAGCTGGGGCAGGCCGGCACGCAGGAATTTCGCCATCGAGGCGCGCAGCGGCGGCGGCAGCAGCAGCACCGCCTGGCCGCCCGTGGCCTCCTGGCGCTGCGCGGCGTCGGCGACTCGCTGCTGCAGGCGCTCGGCGAGGCCCGGCTCGAGACCGGCGCCGCCGGCGCCGGCGCTGAGCGAGCCCTGCAGCAGCCGCTCCAGGTCCGGCTCGAAGGTGATCACGGGCAGCTCGCCCGAGACCCCGGCGATGTCCTGGGTGATCTGTCGGCCGAGCGCGATGCGCACCTGCGCGAGCAGCGCCGCCGGATCCTGCGAGCGGGGCGCATGCTCGGCGAGCGTCTCGATGATGGTGCGCATGCTGCGGATCGGGATGCGCTCGGCGAGCAGACCCTGCAGCACCCGGACCAGCACCGACAGCGGCAGGGTCTTCGGGACCAGGTCCTCGACCAGCTTCGGCGCGCTTTTCGCCAGCGTGTTGAGCAGTTGCTGCACCTCTTCGTGGCCGAGGATCTCGCTGGCGTGCGACTGCAGCAGGAACGACAGGTGGGTGGCGATCACGGTGCTCGGGTCGACGACGGTGTAGCCGAGCGCCTGCGCGTGGTCGCGGCTCGCCGGCTCGATCCACACCGCCTCCATGCCGAAGGCCGGATCGCGCGCGGCGATGCCCTGGACGGGCCCGAAGACGCGCCCGGCGTTGATCGCCAGCTCCCGGTCGGGGTAGACGCTGCTCTCGCCGATCGGCACGCCGTTGAGATTGATGCGATACACGTTCGGGCCCAGATCGAGGTTGTCGCGGATGTGGACGGCGGGCAGCAGGAAACCGAGCTCCTGCGAGAGCTTGCGGCGCACCCCGCGCACCCGCCCGAGCAGGTCCGCGCCCTGTCCCTGACTGTCGACCAGCGGCACCAGCCGGTAGCCGACCTCCAGTCCCACGGGGTCGACCGGGCGGACGTCCTCCCAGGTCAGCTCGCGGGCCTCCGGCGCGATCGGCGCGGGTTTCGGCGGCGGCGGCGCCGCCCTGGCCGCCGCGCGGCGCTTGTGCACGAGGTAGGCGGTGAGGCCGCACAGCGCCGCGATCAGCAGGAACGGCACATTGGGCATGCCCGGGATCAGCCCCATGACCCCGAGCAGTCCGCCGGCGACACCGATCGTGCGCGGATTGCCGAACAGCTGCTGACTGAGCTCCCCGCCCATGTCCTGCGGCCGTGACATGCGCGTGACGATGATCGCCACCGCGGTCGACAGCAGCAGCGCCGGGATCTGCGCCACCAGGCCGTCGCCGATGGTGAGCAGCGTGTAGGTGTGCAGCGCGGCGCTGAGCGCCATCCCGTGGCCGAGGGTGCCGATCGCGAGGCCGCCGATGATGTTGATGAGCAGGATCAGGATGCCGGCGATCGCGTCCCCGCGGACGAACTTGCTGGCGCCGTCCATCGCGCCGTAGAAATCCGCTTCGGCGCGCACTTCCGCCCGGCGCGTGCGCGCCTCGTCCTGGGTGATCAGCCCCGCGCCGAGATCGGCATCGATCGCCATCTGCTTGCCGGGCATGGCATCCAGGGTGAAGCGGGCGCTGACTTCGGAGACGCGCCCGGCGCCCTTGGTGATCACCACGAAGTTGATGATGGTGAGAATGATGAACACCACCACTCCGACGGCGAAGTTGCCGCCGACCACGAACTGTCCGAAGGACTCGATGACGCGGCCGGCCGCGCCGGCGCCGCTGTAGCCGTGCAGCAGCACCACGCGCGCCGAGGCCACGTTGAGCGCCAGCCGCAACAGTGTCGCCAGCAGCAGCGCAGTCGGGAACACGCCGAACTCGATGGGCCGCGCGACGTAGAACACGCTCATCACGATGATGATCGACAGGGCGATGTTGAAGGTGAACAGCACGTCGAGCGCCATCGGCGGCAACGGCAGGATCACCATCGCGAGCACGCCGAGGACGCCGGCCGGCACTCCGATGCCGACGCGCAGCAGGTCCCGCAGGGAGGGAAGCGAGGCGGATGGGGCAGATGGGGCGGTGGCTGTGGCCATGGATCAGTGCCGGGTGGTCTCGATCGACGGGTCGATCACGGGCGGCTCGGGCGGATGCTCGCCGGCTACCCGGGCCGCCTTCAGCCGATAGATGTAGGTGAGGACCTGGGCGACGGCGACGTACAGTGCTCCCGGGATCTCCGCGCCGATCTCGACATTGTGATAGAGCGCCCGCGCCAGCGGCGCAGCCTCGAACACCGGTACCGCGTGCTCGCCGGCGATCTCGCGGATCCGCGCCGCGATCAGATCGGCGCCCTTGGCGACGACGCGTGGGGCGCGCATGCGGCTCTCCTCGTAGCGCAGCGCGACCGCGAAGTGCGTCGGGTTGGTCACGACGACATCCGCCTTGGGCACCTCGTGCATCATGCGCCGCTTCAGCAGCTCCCGCTGGACGCGGCGCACGCGCATCCGGTTCTCCGGAGAGCCTTCGCTTTCCTTCATTTCCTCGCGGATTTCCTCGCGGCTCATGCGCAGCTGCCGGTGGTGCTGATAGAGCTGCCACGGCACATCCACCGCGGCGATCAGCCCCAGCGTGCCGGACATGATGAGCAGCGCGTCGGAGGCGAGGGCGAGCGCCCCGGCCATGGCGCTCGCGAGCGGCTCGCTGCCGAGGGCGATGAACCGCGGCGCCTCATCGCGCAGCACCAGGAAGGCCGCGGTGCCGACCACCAGGAACTTCGCGAAGGCTTTGCCGAGCTCGACGGCGGCGCGCGCCGAGAACAGGCGGCCGAAGCCCGCGACCGGATCGAGCCGGGTGAAGTCCGGCGCGAGCGCATCGAAGCTGAGGTTCCAGCCGCCGAGCGCCATCGGCGCCGCAAGCGCCGCGACCACCGTCAGAGCGAATACCGGCGCGCAGGCGATGAGCGCGTGCAGCACCGCGGCGCGCGCCGCCGGCAGCGCGAGCCGCGGGTCGAGCGCCTGGTCGGCGCTCAGATCGAGCGCCGAGCGCATCACCCCGGCGAGCGCCAGGCCGATGCCGCCGCCGAACATGCGCAGCGCCCCGCCGCCGATCAGCAGCACGGCGGCGGTGTTGAGTTCCATGGAGCGGGGAACCTGGCCTTCCTTGCGCGCCTCCTCCAGGCGCCGGGCTGTCGGTTGTTCGGTGCGTTCCTGGTCGTTCTCGGCCATGCGCTCAGACTCCGCTCAGGTGACGCAGCAGCAGCAGGGTCTCGGCGAGCAGACGGGTGAAACCCGTCTCGAGCACCGGCAGGCCTGCGATGACGGCGAGCAGCCCCAGCACCAGCGAGACCGGCAGGCCCACCGCGAACAGGTTCATCGTCGGAGCGGCGCGGCTCACCACGCCGAAGGCGAGATTGGCGACGAGCAGCGCGGTGACCCCGGGCAGGGCCACGGCGAGCGCTCCGGAGAACAGCTCCGAGCCCCAGTGCACCACCGTCCACAGGCCCCGCGCGCCGAGTCCGACCGCGCCGACGGGCAGGCTGCGAAAGCCCGCGACCAGAATGCGGATCAGCGTCAGATGGCCGTTGAGCAGCAGGAAAATCAGCGTCACGAGCACGGTGTAGAGCTGACCGAGCGCCGGGGTGGCTTCGCCCTCGAGCGGATCGAGGTTGAAGGCCATCGACAGGCCCATGCTGTTGGCGAGGAGCTGGCCGCCGAGGGAGACCGCCGTGAACAGGATCTGCAGGCAGAACCCGAGCGCGATGCCGATGATCGCCTGCTGCATCGTGACCAGCACGCCGCCGGCAGACAGCGGGCTGAGCGCGGCGGGCTGGGCGATGAGCGGCGCGACGAGCAGCGCGATCGCCCCGGCGAGCACGATGCGGACCCGCATCGGCACCGACACGGAGCCGAACACCGGGGCCACCATGAAGCATGAGCCGATGCGCACGAACGGCCAGAAGAACGAGCCGATGGCGCTGTCGAGCTGCTGGGCGGTGACGCTGATCATGGCGGCGCGGCGGGCCTCAGTTGATCAGGCCGGGAATGCTCAGGATGAGCTCGCGGGTGTAGCCGATCAGGGTCTTCAGCATCCACGGACCTGCGATCACCAGCACCAGCACCATCACCAGCAGCTTCGGGATGAACGACAGCGTCATCTCGTTGATCTGGGTGGCGGCCTGGAAGGCGCCGACCACCACGCCGGTGACGAGCGCGGCGAGCAGCAGCGGCGCGGCGAGGGCGAGCGCCAGCTCGAGGGCGCCGCGGCCGATGGTCATGACGGTATCGGGAGTCAACGTTCCGTCTCGCTCAGTGGTAGAAACTCGAGGCCAGCGAGCCCATGACGAGCACCCAGCCGTCGACCAGCACGAACAGCATCAGCTTGAACGGCAGCGAGATCAGCGTCGGGGAGAGCATCATCATGCCCAGGGACATCAGCACGCTCGCCACCACCAGGTCGATGATCACGAACGGAATGAACAGCAGGAATCCGATCAGAAAGGCGGTCTTGAGCTCGCTGGTGACGAAAGCCGGCACCAGCACCGACAGCGGCACATCGAGCGGCGCGGCGTAGCCCTTGCCCCCGGCGATGTGCACGAACGCGGCAATGTCGCTCTCGCGGGTCTGGTGCAGCATGAATTCCTTCAACGGCACCTCGGCCCGCGCCAGCGCGGCCTCAGCGCCGATCCGGCCCGCGGCATAGGGCTGATAGGCGACCTGATTGATCTGCCTGATGACCGGCGACATGACGAAGAAGGTGAGAAACAGCGCCAGCCCGAGCAGCACCTGGTTGGGCGGGGTCTGGCCGGCGCCGAGCGCCTGGCGCAGGATCCCGAGCACGATCACGATGCGGGTGAACGCCGTCATCATCAGCAGGATCGCCGGCAGCAGGCTGAGCGCCGTCATCAGCGCCAGCACCTGCAGCGTCAGGGTGTAGGTCTGCGTGCCGCCGTGCGTCTGCACGCTGAAGGCGGCAATGCCCGGCGCGGCGCACGCGATCACCGGCGCGAGCGCCAGCAGCAGCAGCGGCCAGGATCTGCCCAGGCGGATCATTTTCCGAGGCTCCGCTTCAGAAGCTGCGCGAAGCCCGCACGGGCGGCCGGCGCGCCAGCGGCGATCTCGAGCGGCTGCTCGAGCACGTGCAGCCGGTTGACCCGGCCCGGTGCGACTCCGAGCAGGATCTGCGCGCCGCCCACCCGCAGCAGCACCGCGCGCTCCTTGGGGCCGAGCGGCATGTTGGCGAGCACTTCGAGTGCCCCGGCGCCGCGGTTGCCGGGCGCGCGCATCCGCCGGGCGAGCCAGGCGAGGGCGAAGATGACCGCCAGGACGGCGAGCAGCGCCAGCGTGGCCGACAGCAGCCCGCCGGCGCCGGTCACCGGCGCATGCGCGGCGGCGGGAGGAGCGGCGAACAGGCGGCTCATTTGAGTTTGCGCAGCCGCTCGGCCGGGCTGATCACGTCGGTGAGACCGATGCCGAACCTCTCGTTG
>JAKAFQ010000254.1 GCA_021817875.1 Pseudomonadota bacterium | reverse complement strand
TATTAGCGCATCCCCGCGGAATTTCTGGGAATTTATCAAATTGACGCTGCCCGGACCGCAGCAGCCCCTGTCAGATAGGACATTTCGCATCCTTCCTGGTATCCTGACCCAATGGCGCGGCGCAAGCGTGAATCCAAGGACGAGATTGACCCTGCGCGCTCGAGCCGCGACGAGTTCTATCCCAAGGGCCGCAAAGGCGGCGTGGTGGTGAGAATCCAGACGGACTACTCTCGCGGTGGCCGCCTGTTCAGATATTCGCTTGCGCTCATCGACACCCACAGGACCGGGCTCGACGGCGGCCGCGTACTCGGTTACGACAACGCTCACGGACACCACCACCGCCATTGTGATGGAAAGATCGAACCCATTGAGTTTGAATCCTATGAAAGCATCGAAAAGCGCTTCGAATCGGAAGTCCGCGAATACCTTGAAAGCCGGAAAGACTAAGCCCGTGGTCAAGATTCGCATCGGTGTCGAGTCGATGGATCACTTTTTCTCCCGCATGCGCGTCAAAGCTCGACGGCTCGATCGCGGAAAAAGGCTGGAGTCCGGGATGACCGTATCGTTCGAGGATCCGGCCGACTTCTTGGAAGTGATTACGCCGGCCCGTGTCCGGATATTGAAGGAGATCAATGGAAGAGCGGTGGCGATCTTCGCGCTTGCCTCTGCACTATCCCGCGATCCTTCCGCTGTCAGACGCGACGTCGCACTGCTCGAGAGCAAGCATCTCGTCCGGACCCGTAAAGTGGCAAATCCAGGGCACGGAAGCAGAACGCTGGTCGAGAGAGTCGCCGGCGCGATCGAGCTATCGGCAACCGTTTAACGCTGGTGACTCATGGTCTGGGGGCGGGAGGACGGCCCATCGCCCTAACGATTTGCTGCTCAATGGCGCCGAATAGCGAATGTCCCTGCTCATCGACCATCTCGATCCGCACGGAATCGCCAAAGCTCATGTAGGGGGTGACCGCCTGGCCCCCATCGAGGATCTCGATGCCGCGGCGCTCGGCAATGCAAGCCGAGCCCACAGTCCGGTAGTCCTCGTTCGAGATCGTGCCGGAGCCGATGATCGTCCCGCCGTGCAGGTTTCGCGTGCGGGCGGCGTGCGCGAGCAGCTCATGAAAGCCGAATCCCATCTCTCCAGCATCGGGGCGCCCGAACTGCCGCCCATTCCACTGAACCCGAACCGGCAGATGAACCCGCCCGTCACGCCAGTGCTCGCCGAGCTCATCCGGCGTGATCGCGAGCGGCGCAAAGCTGGTCGCCGGCTTCGCATGCAGGAACCCGAAACCTGTCTTGAGCTCACGACCGGCAAGCCCACCATGAGTCGTTTGCCGGGCAAGTGAGGCGCTCGCCAGCATCAACGCCTGCGCCGAGTCAGGTTGTCCGCGCCGCCTCGCAGTGAGCGCAAGCTGTTTGTTCGGGCTGCGGTCCGCGCGGGCCGGAGATCACCTCGTCGAGTGCCTGCCGCCCAACGCGCGCAACATGGCATTGCGCAAAATGGCGTTGATGCGCGTCTGATATCCCTTGCCCTGGCTTTTCAGCCACGCCAGAACATCCGCGTCCACCCGAACGGTGGTGGACTTCTTGATGGGCTTGTAGAACCGCCCACGCTCGGCGACCTTCCAAAACTCGCTCGTGAGAGGCGGAATATCGCTGTAATCGATCTGCTCATCCGGCGCCTTGGCCAGCGCCTCGAGCTCCGCCTTCTGCCTCGCGGTCGGCCGAGGCAGCTTCGACATGTCAACTTTGCGTTTGACGATTTTGCTCATAGCGTCGTTTCTCCTTCGGATCCGCTTTGCGGGCCGAGATGAGACGGATGACCTCTCCATCCTCGTCTTCCGAGGCGGTGTGTGCGACCAGCAGGATGACCTGTCCTTCGACCGAGCCGATGGTCTGCCAGCGTGGCTCACCATCCTCGATCCGGTCCTGCGCGGACATCCGGAAAGGATCCGCGAACACACGCAGCGCCGTCTCGAAGCTCACCCGGTGCTTCAGCCAGTTGCGGCGCGCCTTACCGGAATCCCATTCGAACCGGATGGCCATGCGAATATGTTACTACATTCTCGTACCGACAGCTAATTCCGGCGCGCCGCCAGGGCCCTGACCGGGACACCCGCGCTCGTGCGCGTCTGTAAGGTTGCGCCCGCCCGGCAAAGTGCAGCGTGCCGGTGGCGCTCACCTTGCCACGTGCTACCAGCGTGCTACGGAAGAGGAAGAATTTGAATAATCATCCATCAGATCAAGCTGTTACACGCGAGGATCCGTCCCCTCCATCATCGGCGCGACGGATATTTTCCTTTCTAATTCCATATAGTTATACGCTATCTCAAAAGTACTTTATCAGCGTATTTCCGTCGCATACATGGGCATTTGGCTCACTCGCACAGCGGTCGCATCCCGGCCGGTTACTTGTGACTGGATTCGCCCCGCGAGCGGAACAGCCTCAGCCAAGGCGCGTCAACGGGATCTTTACCGGCAACGGGATGTTGAATCGCTTCCAGGGCCTGCCTACCCATGTTACGCATACCTTTGCGCCACATGCACCAGTCAGCGTTGTGTGAATTGCGCGAGCGTCAGTCGTGCGGCCATCACCTGCGTCCAGGCGACAGGCACGCCAGAGGTACCGGCTCGTGCGGCGCCGGCGTGCGGGCTCGCGCGCGGTCCCATGGTAAAATCGGCCTGACTCGTCCAATTGAAGCGGACACCGCGGAAATTCACGTGACCGGCGTAACCCCCCAGGCAGTACGTGCGTACCTCGCGGGACTTGAACAGGCGAGCGCATTTGAAATCGCGGAGCTTCGGCGTACGCCACCGGAGCTTAAAGTCCGCCAGATCTGGTCGCTCATGAGCTGCGCGGACGTCCTCGAGGACCCCGCCGAGCGGGAAGCCAGCGTCGCCGAAGTTCGCGACCGTTGGCGGCTCATCCGTCAAGCGTATCCGTGATTGAGCGCGTTCCGCAGCTCTTTCTCCGCGCGCTTGCCGACCTGACGGATTGGCTGGACCAAGCCGGCTTTCCCGCGATGATTGTCGGTGGCGTCGCGGCCTCTATTCTGGGTCGGCCGCGGGCGACGCGGGACATCGACGCGCTCGCCGTGGCGCCCGATGAACACTGGAGCCGGCTCGTCGCATCCGCGAGCACCCACGGCATCCTGCCGCGTATCGAGAATCCACTCGAGTTCGCCCGCCGCACCCGCGTATTGCTCCTGCGGCACACCGAGTCTTCCATCGATATCGACGTCATCCTCGGCGGCCTGCCCTTCGAAGCCGAGGCATTGTCTCGGGCGTCCGTGCACGATCTCGGCGGCGTGCGCGTGCGATTGCCGCAGGTCGAGGATCTGCTCGTCATGAAGGCGATCGCCCATCGCCCGCAGGATCTGCGCGATATCGAGGGGCTGCTCGATGTCTTTCCGAAGGCCAACGTTGAGCGTGTGCGGCGGTTCGTCCGGGAATTCGCAGCCGCCGCGGAGATTCCGGACCTGCCTGAGGAATTCGAGAAGCTTCTTGCCCAGCGCACATCGCGCTCGGTTCCCATGTCCGACGGATCACTGTCTGCCGACAAGCGAAAGTCCGCCAGAAAGCGGGGCCCGAACCGCTGATCGCCTTGTTCGAGGACGCAGCCTCGCGGGCCCGAGATCACCTCATCGAGTGGCGGCCGCCCAACGCGCGCAACATCCTCGCAGCGCAGCACACGCGGCCGGGATCCTGTGTCCGACGGGGGCGTGCGCCTGATCAGGGCGCATCCGAATCCAGATCCGTACCCCGTGGGACGTCTTTCGGGGTGTCAATCGGGCGCGTCTCATTGCGGCGCGAGCTGCATGCGCGCAAAGCGTTTCCCCACCCCGGGATCGATTTTGAGGGCGGCCGCGAGGTCGGCCTGGCCCTGCGCCGTCTCGCCCTTGCGCAGCTCAGCGATCCCGCGGCCATAGAGCGAAGTCGGGATCCTGGGGTTGATCGCGAGCGCCGCGTCGTAATCGGCGATCGCGCGATCGGGCTCGTCCAGGCGCAGATACACCAGGCCCCGGCTGTCGAGGATGGGGGCGGACTTCGGCAGCCGGCCCAGCGCGCGGTCACAATCCTTCAGTGCCTTACGCAGCTCGATATCGGCCTGGGCGCGGCTCCAGCAGCGCACATCCCAGGCAATGGGAAGCTGCGCATCATGGCGATGGTAATAGATCCACTGGTCGACCTCGCGGATGGCGGCAGCGTACTCACCTACCCGGGCGTACAGCCGGGAGAGTGGCAGAAGCAGCATCGACTCGTCAGGAACCTGCAGCACGACGATGTTGATGTCGGTCCGCGCCTCACTGACGGCGTCCGCGGGAGCGTGCTGCCAGTACAGCAGCAGCGCCGCGCGCGCCAGCCGCGCCTCAATCAGGCCTGGCTGGAGCGCCAGAGCGCGATTGAAATCGGCCAGCGCCCGCGTCGGTTGCTTGAGCGCCTCGTGGATCCGGCCGCGATGATAGCGGTACCCGGCATTCTTCGGATCGAGCCGGCACGCCCGGGTGAGATCGGCCAACGCGGCCGCGTTTCGGCCCTCCGCGCTCAATGCCATGCCCTGGTGGGCGACCTCAGCGGCGAGAGGGGCGCCACCCGGGGTAGAGCGACCGGGCCCGGCAGCCGCCGTGGCGGCGCTCGCCGTGGTCCCCACCGCGGGCGGCGCGCCAGGCCCGGCGAGCACCGCCGCCGCCCCGGCACGATGGATCAGATAACGACGACCGAGGGCGAATACCGGGCCGCCGTTGTAGGTGAAGTACAGCCTGCGCTGGCTGTTCGAAACGTATACGTGGTGCGAGAGAAAGAAATCCTCCCCCAGATACAGATCCGCCTCGCCAAACCCGCCGATGTCGCCGACCAGCAGGTGGGTGTGCTGGATCTTCTCGACGCCGCCGATCTCGAACGACGCCACCGGCGCAATCCATACATGACGCCAGTCACGTCCGATGGCGCCGAAAAATTTGCCCAGCGGCTGGACCCCGGGACTATCCGGCGTGATACCCAGCCGCTTCGCGGCGGCGAGCGTCAGCATCGAGCGGGGGGATCCCGTGTCGAACATCACGCGGATGCGCCTGCCGTTGATCCTCGCGTGTCCGATCAGCTGCGGATGGCGGGCGCTGATGCGCTGCAGCCGGACGATGCCCACGGGCTGGCTTCCCGCCCAATAGGCGAGCGACTGATCACCGCAATGAATGGCACGGTCGAAGCGCAACACCCCCTGGGCGAAGTCGTATTCCACGTCGTCCATGCGCCAGAGATTATCGCCGAGCACGCCCGCCACGCTGCCGGACTCCGCATTGCCGGCGACGAGGAACTCCATATCGTGGAGCGAGAGGTGGAGGAACGTGAAGGTGCGCACCGTGGCGATCTCGGGCTGGGAAGCGCCACTGACCCCCTGCACATAAGATCCGGGCGGCGCCCTGGACTCGGACAGGTCGTATTGCGCGCGCGCCGCCGGCGAGATCACGCTCCAGAATGCGCCCGTATCGACGATGAACGACGCGGCGACGCCGTTGATCCGTGCCTGAACCAGGGGCTGAAGGTCCTTCAGGGTGACGGCCCATGCCGGGAACCGCTCGATCCGACACGGTCCGGCCAGCGCCGCAGGAACGCCCCGAATGCACAGCCCCGCGACGATCGCGAGCACTCCGAGGGCGGGGCGCCGTCGAGACCCCGGGGCGGTGGGTTGAATCGGGCTGAGCCATGCCGTGCGGCAGACCTGGGCAGATTCACGGCGGCACCGCCCGGCGGTCAACTGATCGCCCCCCGACGGCTCGCCGCCCACGTGCTCACGGGCCGGAGCGCCGACTGCGCTCCGGGCCGGATGTTGCCGCAAGAGACGCTTTGCCGAGCGCAGCGCTTCGAACCGGAACATATCCGCCCCCTGGTGCACTGCGCCACCCTACCCGGCCTGCAACCCGCGCCGCACCATTTATGACTTCAACTTGAACTTAACATTGCGTAATCTGAAAGGCAACGTCAGACGCGTAGAATGATCCCGCCACAGCACGATGGAGAACGCGATGCCTGCAGCCCCTCTCAGCAGCCGCACGCCGCCCGCCGCGCGCGGCCAGTGCGAGGCGATCGACCTGGCCGGCAGGATCGCGCTGATCGATGCGCATTGGCAGCCGCGCGTGGTCGCGGAAATGAACGATGATCAGTTCAAGGTGGTCAAGCTCGAGGGCGATTTCATCTGGCACACGCACACCGATACCGACGAGGCCTTCATCGTGCTCGCCGGGGAGCTGCGCATCGATTTCAGCGGCGCACCGTGGGGCGAGGGCTCGATCGCGCTGCGTGCCGGCCAGATGGCCGTCGTGCCGAAAGGCCTCGCACACCGGCCCCGCGCCCTGACCGAAGTGAAACTGCTGCTGATCGAGCCGCGCGGCGTGCCGAACACCGGCGATGGCGCGCCGGGCGAGCGCACCGTCGCGAACGACCAGTGGATCTGAGCCCGGCGGCGGCCCGAGAGGACC
>JAKAFQ010000253.1 GCA_021817875.1 Pseudomonadota bacterium | reverse complement strand
ACCCCGCCCATGAGCAGGGCGCGCGCGGCATCCAGGTAGGTCGCGGCGAGCTCGTCGAACGATACGCTTCGGTAACCCGGATCATTGACATCAGGGGAAAGCGATGTCATGCGGCTGGTCGGGCCCAGTGAGCCGGCGACGAACGCCGGCCGGCCCGCCGCGCGGGCAAACTCGTCGGCGGTGACGCGCGCCAGCCGCGCCGCGCTGTAATTCAGCTCCGCAACCAGCGCCGCGGTCCCGTAGTCGGCCTGCGACACCGACGTGGAGTTGAAGGTGTTGGTCTCGATCACGTCCGAACCGGCATCGAGGTATGCCCGATGGATCTCCGCGATGATCTGCGGCTGGGTGAGCGTCAGGATGTCGTTGTTGCCCTTGAGGTCATGACCATGGTCACGGAAGCGCTCGCCGCGGAAGGCGCGCTCGTCGAGCCTGTGCCGTTGCACCATGGTGCCCATGGCGCCATCGAGCAGCACGATACGCTCATCGAGCAGGCGCTTCAGGCCACCCAGCCGCTCGCGGCGCGCGGCCTCGTCGATGGGCTCCACGGCGAACGGTGCGGCGCTCGCGTGTGGCGCGCCGCGGGCCGGTGCGGCTTCCTTCAGGGCCACCCGATGTTCGGCATGATCGCAAGTCGTCATCGGAGTCCTCCGGCGGCCAGCGAGGGCGCCACGGGCTGTTGGCGGACCGGCCTGCCGGGGCGCACCCCGAGCGCGTGGCAGATCGCAAAGGTGAGCTCGGCCCGATTGAGCGTGTAGAAATGGAAGTCGCGCACGCCGTGGCGCTCGAGCTGATGCACCTGCTCGATGGCGACGCTGGCGGCGATCAGCCGGCGCGTTTCCGGGTCGTCCTCGAGCCCGCGGAAGCGCTCTTCGAGCCAGCGGGGCACGCTGGCCCCGCAGCGGGCCGCGAAGCGCTGCACCTGGGGGAAGCGTGTAATGGGCAGAATGCCCGGCACGATGGGCGCATCGATGCCCGCCGCGGCGCAGCGGTCGCGAAAGCGCAGAAAGACCTCGATATCGAAAAAGAACTGCGTGATGGCGCGCGAGGCGCCCGCATCGAGCTTGCGCTGGAGATTCTCGAGGTCGAATGCCGAAGAGGGCGCCTCGGGATGGGTCTCGGGATAGGCGGCGACCGAGATGTCGAAATCGGCGACGCGCTTCAGGCCCGCCACCAGGTCCGCGGCATAGGCGAAGCCCTCCGGGTGCGGTTCGTAACGCTCGACGCCCTGGGGAGGGTCGCCGCGCAGCGCGACGATGTGCCGGATACCCTGATCCCAGTATTGCCGGGCGATGTCGAGAATCTCGCCGCGGTGCGCGCCGATGCAGGTGAGATGCGGCGCGCCCACCAGCGGGGTCTCACGCTGGATACGGCTGACCAGGTGATGGGTACGCGCACGAGTGGAGCCATCCGCGCCGTACGTCACGGACACGAACCGCGGCGCAAGTGGCACCAGGCGTTCGATCGACCGCCAGAGAGTGGTCTCCATGGCGGTATCCGCCGGCGGAAAGAATTCGAATGACACATTGATCACGGGTCTGTACCTCCCCCTGTTTCTGTCGGAATGGGTCACGAGGCGCGCGGTGCGGCGCGATTCAACGAGGCGGCGGTGGCCGGTGCCGCGCAGACGGCCAGCACGTGCCGGCCGGCCTCGAGCGGGCGGATGCGCTCACAGTGGAAGCCCGTTTCGGCGAGCCATCTGCGCAAGCGCGCGATCGGGTGTTCCACCACGCGCTGGCCGGGACCGTCCAGCGTCTCGTACGGCTCGAACAACCAGAGCCGGCCGCCGTCGGACAGCGCCCGCCGCGCCGCCGCCAGCAACCCGGGCAAGGCGCTGTGCGGCGCGTCCAGGTGATCGAGCACCACGACGTCGAAAGTCCGGCCCAGCCGATCCAGGTCGCGCTGCGTCAACTCCTCGGGACCCGCGGCAAGCGACACACGGCAGGCGAGCGCCTGGCGCTCGGCGGTCGCCCGGGCGGCCTGAGCCGCACGCCGTGAATGGGCGATGGCGACGCACTCCCCCCCGGGGGCCGCGAGGGCCGCAAGCAGCTCCGGGTGCCCGACCCCGACCAACAGCGCCGCGGCGGACGGGGGCAGGGGCTCGGCCTCGACCACGCCCCGCAGTTCTCGTCCGAGGCGCGAGGCCGCCGCGGACGGGCTGGCCGCACCGCCGCCCGGAGCCTCGATCCGCTCCCGATCCTGCAGCAGAACCGGATCCGCCCGATCGAGCTGACCCAACAACCCGTGGAGAAACGTCCCTGCCGGTGTGCCCTGGGGCAGGCGGTAATGCACCCATTGACCCTGGCGCACCCGCTCGAGGAGCCCGGCCTCCGTCAGGATCCGCAGGTGACGCGACACGCGCGGTTCGCTCTGACACAAAACCCGAGCCAGGTCGGAGACGCTCAGCTCCTGCTGGGCGCACAACGCCACCAGCCGCAACCGGGTTGCCTCAGCGGTGGCGCGCAGCCAGGTCAGCAGGGTTTGAGTACTGGCCATTTATCAATGTATCAATGTTTGCACAAATCTTTAATTTCATCTTAGCACGAAATCCTGTCCGGTGAAGCGGAAATGGCGCCTCATCTGCATCTCATTGATAATAAAAGCGCTGGAACCGCTGCCCGGCCCGACGGGCCGATTAGCACCCTCAGTGGATCAGCGGCGAAGCGCTTTCGTCATCGGCAAAAAGGGCGTCGATCGCTTCGGCATCGAAACGATAGGGCCGATGACAGAATTCGCAGGTCACGGTGACTTCCCCCTGCTCCTTGAGGACGTCCCGCACCTCCTGTGCGCCCAGGGCACGCAGCAGCGCGGTGACCCGCCCCTCGCCGCAGCGGCACTCGAACTGAACCGGTGCACCCCGAAACAGGCGCAGGTCATGGGCGGGCAGCCCGCGTCCCAGGACGTCCTCCACCGGTCGCTGCAACAGATCACTGGCCGTCAACCGCTCGAAGCCTCGCTGCGCCGAATCCCACGCCTCGCCCGCGCCGGGTCCGGCCTCCGGCAGCTTCTGCACCAACAATCCCGCGCTGCACGTGTCGTTGGCCGCCAGGCGCACCCGCGTCGGAAGCTGCTCGGAGACGTCGAAATACGCCTCCAGCGACTCCGCAAGCGAGCGGCCGCTGAGGGGCACGATGCCTTGATAGCGCAGGCTGCGCTCATCGGCCTCGATGGTGACGGTGAACCGGCCTTCGCGGCCGGCGAGCGAGCGGAACCCCGCTTCGGTCGGATGGCCGGCGCCAAGCGCCTCGAACTGCCTGGCATCGAAGTGCGCGATGGCGCGCACCCGGAAGTCATGGGTGCACTGGGCGACCATCAGGCTCACCGCACCATTGCCCTGAAGCTGCAGAGTCAATCGACCACGAAACTTCAGCGTGGCCGCCAGCAATACCGAGGCGGCCACGGCCTGGCCGAGGAGCGAGCGGACGGGGGCGGGGTAGTGGCTATGGGCACGCAGCGCTCGCCAGGATTCCCTCAGCTGCACCCAGTGCCCGCGCACGGGCTGATGCTCGACGATGAAGAGGCGCACGTGGTCGGAACGGCTCTCGGAGGTCATCTCATGCGCTGCATGCAGGGTTCATCGGGGCACTCCACCGCACCCCGTGTGGCGCGCGGGCACGCGCCCCGCCGGAGAATACGGCATCAGCCCGGCAATTTCTTCTTCAACAGCTCGTTGAGCTGCGCCGGATTGGCTTTGCCCTGGGTCGCGTTCATCACCTGCCCGACGAAGAAACCGAACAGCTTGTCCTTGCCCGCGCGATACTCGGCGAGCTGTGCCGGGTTCTTCGCCATGACCTCATCGATGGCCCGCTCGATGGCGGAGGTATCGGTGATCTGCTTCAATCCCTTGGATTCGATGAGACGGTCGGCGCTCTCGCCGCTGTCCCACATCGCCTCGAACACTTCCTTGGCGATCTTGCCCGAGATGGTGCGGTCGGCGATGCGCACGAGCAGCCCGGCGAGCCGCTCGGCCGGCATCCGTCCCGCCTCGACGCCGAGCCCTTCTTTGTTGAGCGCCGCGGCGAGATCCCCCATCACCCAGTTCGCGACCAGTTTCGGCTCACCCGGCACGGCGCGCGCCACGGCCTCGTAGTAGTCGGCCAGCTCGCGGCTCGCGGTGAGCACACCGGCGTCGTACGCCGACAGCCCGTACTGCGAGACGAACCTCGACGCCTTGGCATCCGGAAGCTCAGGCAGTGCCGCCCGCACCGCTTCGATGTCGGACTCCTCCAGCGCGACCGGCAGCAGGTCCGGGTCGGGGAAATAGCGGTAGTCGTTGGCCTCCTCTTTAGAACGCATCGAGCGCGTCTCGCCCTTGTCGGGGTCGTACAGGCGCGTCTCCTGCACGACGGTGCCACCGGACTCGAGCAGCTCGATCTGGCGCGCCACCTCGTACTGGATCGCCTTTTCGACGAAGCGGAAGGAATTGACGTTCTTGATCTCGGCCCGAGTGCCGAACCGGTCCGAGCCCTTCGGCCGCACCGAGACATTGGCATCGCAGCGGAACGAGCCCTCCTGCATGTTGCCGTCGCAGATCTCGAGATAGCGCACCAGGGTATGGACCTTCTTCAGGTACGCGACGGCTTCCCGGGCGGACCTCAGGTCCGGCTCCGAGACGATCTCGATCAGCGGGGTACCGGCGCGGTTGAGGTCGATGCCGGTGAGTCCGGGCAGTCCCTCGTGCAGAGATTTCCCGGCATCCTCCTCGAGGTGTGCCCGCGTGACGCCGATGCGTTTGACCGAGCCGTCCTCGAGCACGATGTCGATCGCGCCCTGCGCCACGATGGGCAGCTCGTACTGGCTGATCTGGTAGCCCTTCGGCAGGTCGGGGTAAAAGTAGTTCTTGCGGGCGAAGACCGAGTGGCGCGCGATGCGCGCCCCGATCGCCAATCCGAAGCGTACGGCCATGCGGACCGCCTCGGCGTTGAGCACCGGAAGCACGCCCGGATAGCCCAGGTCGACCAGGCATGCCTGGGTATTGGGAGCGGCCCCGTAGGCGGTCGCGGCCCCGGAGAAGATTTTCGAGCGGGTGGCGAGCTGGGCATGGATCTCGAGCCCGATGACCGTTTCCCAGCCGCTGCGCGCCTCGGTCCCCGCCGCTTGCCCGTCGCCGCGGCCGCCACCCTCGAGGATCGCTTCGGAGGAGGGTGTCATGCGAAGCGCTCCGGGATCTTCAGGTGCCAGTCCGTTTCCCGCTGGTAGCGGTGCGCCGCGTGCAGCAGCCGCTGCTCGGCAAAGTGCGGGCCGATGATCTGCAGACCCACGGGCAGCCCCTGCGCGAAACCGCACGGAATCGACAGGGCCGGCACGCCCGCGAGATTGGCGCTGATGGTATAGATGTCGTTCAGATACATGGTGATGGGATCGGCGGTCTTGGCGCCGATCGGGAAGGCGACCGTGGGCGTGACCGGCCCCATGAGCACATCCACCTCGCCGAAGGCGCGCTGAAAGTCCGCCGCGATCAGCTGCCGCACCCGCTGCGCCTTGAGGTAGTACGCATCGTAGTAGCCGGCCGACAGCACGTAGGTGCCGGTCATGATGCGCCGCTTGACTTCGGCGCCGAAGCCTTCGGAGCGGGAACGCTTGTACAGGTCGGTCAGATCGCGCGGATGCTGGCAGCGGTGCCCGAAGCGCACCCCGTCGTAGCGGGCGAGATTCGAGGAGCACTCCGCCGGGGCGACGACGTAGTACGCCGGCACCGACAGAGAGATGTTCGGCAGACTGACCTCGCGCACCTTCGCGCCCAGGCGCGTGAAGACCGCGAGCGCCTCGCGGATGCAGCGCTCGCTGTCCGGATCGAGCCCCTCGTCGAAGAACTCCCTGAGCAGGCCGACCTTGAGCCCGGCGAGCGGCGCCTCCAGCCCCGCGAGGTAATCCGGCACCGGCGCATCGACACTGGTCGAGTCGCGCGGATCGAAGCCCGCCATCTCGCGCAGCATCAGCGCCGCATCCTCGGCGCTCGCGGTGATCACGCCGCCCTGATCGAGGCTCGAGGCGAAGGCGATCATGCCATAGCGGGAGACGCGGCCGTACGTTGGCTTGATTCCGGTCACGCCGCACAGCGCCGCGGGCTGGCGGATCGATCCCCCGGTATCGGTCGCGGTCGCGCCCGCAACGAGGCGCGCACAGACCGCGGCGGCCGAGCCGCCCGAGGAGCCGCCCGGCACCAACTCGGTATTCCAGGGATTGCGCACCGCGCCGAAGAAGCTGGTCTCATTCGAGGAGCCCATGGCGAACTCGTCCATATTGAGCTTGCCGAGCATGACGGCGCCCGCGGCCGCGAGGCGCGAGACCACGGTGGCATCATAGGGCGAGACGAAATTCCCGAGCATCCGCGAGCCGCAGGTGGTGCGCACGCCGGCGGTGCAGAACAGGTCCTTGTGCCCGATGGGCACGCCGGCGAGCGGCCCGCCCTCGCCGCGGGCGAGCGCCTGGTCGGCCGCCCGCGCCGCCTCGAGCGCCTGCTCGCCGGTGATAGAGATGAA
>JAKAFQ010000252.1 GCA_021817875.1 Pseudomonadota bacterium | reverse complement strand
GCGCGCGCAGCACGATATCGAGCAGGGGCCGATACGCCGCGATGAGAAAGCGGTTGACGGGGTTGGTCTTCTCGTCGGGAATGTGTCCGCGAATCAAATACCCCATCAGCACGGGGATCAGCGTTACGGATAGCCCCGCGGCGGCTGCCATCGCATAGGTCTTGGTATACGCCAATGGTGAAAAGAGCCGCCCTTCCTGCGCCTGGAGCGTGAAGACGGGGATGAAGGAGAGCGTGATGATCAGCAGCGAAAAGAAAAGCGTTGGCCCGACTTCGCTGGCCGCTTCGCCGATCGCGGCCCAGCGCGCCACGCCATCGAGCGTCTTTTCGGGATTCCGGTGGCGCCAGCGCTCCAGGTGCTTGTGTGCGTTCTCGATCATCACCACGGCGGCATCGACCATCGCACCGATGGCAATCGCGATGCCGCCCAGCGACATGATGTTGGCGTTGACCCCCTGGTGGTACATGATGATGAAAGCGGCGAGCACCCCCAAGGGCAGCGAAACAATCGCCACGAATGCCGAGCGCAAGTGAAACAGGAAGACAAAACACACGACTGCCACGACGATGAATTCTTCGATCAGCTTGTGCGTGAGGTTTTGCACCGCGCGCTCGATGAGGCCCGAGCGGTCGTACACGGGCACGATCTCGACACCCCTGGGAAGACTCGCTTGCAGACGCGCGAGTTTTTGCTTCACGGCGGCGATGGTCTCCAGGGCGTTTTTTCCGGAACGCATCACGATCACGCCGCCGACCGCCTCCCCAATGCCGTCGAACTCACCGATGCCCCGGCGCATCTCCGGTCCGATCCGGATTCTCGCAACGTCGCCGAGCCGCACGGAAACGCCGTCGTCGGTCGTCCGCAGCGGGATGCGCCGGAAATCATCGAGCGAGCGCAGATAGCCTGATGCGCGCACCATGTATTCGGCTTCGCCCATCTCGAGCGCCGATCCTCCCGCCTCCTGGTTCGCCTTTTGGATCGCCTCGATGACTTTCGTATGTGGGATCGCATACGCCGCCAACTTGTCCGGATCGAGGACGACCTGGTACTGCCGCACCATGCCGCCCACGGTGGCGACCTCGGCCACGTTGGGCACGGTCTTGAGTTCGTATTTGAGAAACCAATCCTGCAGCGCGCGCAGCTGGGAAATGTCCTGCGTGCCGCTGCGATCCACGAGCGCGTATTCGTAGATCCAGCCAACCCCGGTTGCGTCCGGGCCGATCGAGGCCTTGGCCGTCGCTGGCAAACGCGACTGAACTTGGTTCAAGTACTCCAGAACCCGCGAGCGCGCCCAATAGAGATCCGTGCCGTCCTCAAACAGGACGTAGACGAAGGAGTCGCCGAAGAACGAATAGCCCCGCACCGTCTTGGCGCCCGGGACCGAGAGCATTGCCGTGGTGAGCGGATACGTGACTTGGTTCTCGACGATGCGCGGTGCTTGGCCGGGATAGGTGGTGCGGATGATCACCTGCACGTCAGACAAATCGGGCAGCGCATCCAAGGGTGTCTCGAGCAGTGCGTAGACGCCCAAAGCTCCCACCATCAGTGTCGCGACCAGCACGAGGAAGCGGTTGGCGATCGACCAACGGATCAGGCGCGCGATCATGGACGCGTCCCCGCGGAATCCGCGCTGCCTGGTGTTACGGGACCGGCTTGCGTCGGTTGCAGCGAGGTGGCAGGCGCAATGCTGGTAAGCTGCGGCAGGCCGTCCAGCCCGATGAAGAACTCGAATGCGACATGCGCCCCGACGCCAATCCCCGGCGGCAAGCCGTGCGGCGGCAGCTTGAAGTCCATCGTCATCGCCCCCCAGTGCATCGACGGAATCGGCTCATGCGAGAGCGTGACGGCGTCACGGCCGATCGCTTCGACCCGGGCTTCCCCTTGGTGACGCGGCGCGCCGGCCGCGGAGGTCGACGGCGCTGAGGTGGATGGCGCTTCGCCGATACGCGCCTCCACACCGCGCAAGCTTGCCTCCGAGTCGATCAGGAATTGCGCGGAGACGACCACGCGCTGACCCGCCTGCAAGCCGCGCTTGATCTCGATCTGCCCCCCGCTCTCCAAGCCCGTTTCCACCTCCACCGGACGGAACGTCCCGTCCTTCCCAGCGAGCATCACCAAAGCGCGTGTGCCCGTCTGGATCACCGCGTCGCTGGGAACTACCAAGGATTTCTGCGCTCGAAGACCGGTAAAACGCATCGTGACGAACATGCCCGGCGCTAGGCGTCCGCCGCGATTGACCAATTCCGCACGTACTTTGGTCGTGCGCGTCGCCGGATTCACATCCGGCAAAATCGCCTGCACCCGTCCATCGAACGTCGTCTCGGGAACGGCGGGAGTTTGCGTCTGGACTTCGGCGCCGGGATGCAGCAAGGCCACTTGGCTTTCCGGCACCTCCGCGTCGGCCCAAACGGTACTCAATCCGTTGATACGGAACAGCGTTTCGCCGGCGGCGACAGTCATCCCTTCGCGCGCCACGAGTTCGACGACCACGCCATCGATCGGCGCCCGCAAGGTGATGACCGGATGCGCGCTGCCCGTCGATTCGACCAGGCGGATCTGCTCGTCCGTCATGCCGACCTGGCGCATGCGCTCGCGAGCGGCATCCAGAAGCGGTGCGACGTCTGTGCCTCGCATGCGATGCAAGGTCAGGTATTCCTCTTGTGCAGCCACCCAATCTGGCACGTAGAGATCCACCAGCGCCTGGCCGTCGCGTACCCGATCGAGTCCGGCTCGCACGTACAGGTGCTCGACGTATCCCGTCGCGCGCGCCTGGATGACGACTTGATGACGCTCGTTGTATGCGATGGCGCCTTCGGCTGAGACCTGCGGCGACACGATGCCCTCGCGTACTTCGGCCGTGCGAAGGCCGATGCTCTGCTCAATGCGCGGACTGACGGCGATCATTTCGTTATCGTCGCCGGTGCCGCCTGCTCCGGCATAGACCGGCACCAGCATCATGTCCATGAAGGGCGACTTGCCCGGTTTGTCGAATTTGACGCTGGGCATCATGGGGTCGTGGTAATAGAGAATCTTTCGGCCGTTGGCGGGGTCGACGTCGCCGGCTCTGAGCCCCAGCTTCATATGCCGGCGCGTTTCATCCTCGCCCTCGGTGGAGCCTTGCGCCGATGCCTGCATGACGCTTTGCACGCTTGCGCCGGGCTTGGAAACGGAAGCGCCCGGTGCGCGCTCCAGGCCGCGCTCGACCCCCAGGTGGTACATCCCCCATCCTGCGGCGCCAAGAACGGCGGCGCCGATTGCGCCGAACACCAGCTTCTGGAACCTCATTGCCCCTCCTGCCGCGCCGCATCGGCGTGTTCCCGATGGCCCAGCGCAAGAGCGTTGAGTTGCGCCCACAAGCGGGTCGCCTCGACCTGGAGCCGCAGCCGGTCCAAATGTGCATCGATCTCAGCGCGGCGAGCGTCGAGCACCGCGGACAACGGACCGGTGCCGCCCCGGTAGGCGGCCAGGGCGGCCTGTGTGCGGTCCATGGCGAGCGGCAGCAACGATTCCTCGTAACGCCGCAGGCGCTTGCGATCCGCGTCCCACTCCTGGAGCATCGTCTCGGCTTCGGCGACGTGCGCGCGCGTAGCTTCCTGGCGTTCGTCTCGCATCTGTTCCACGGCGGCGAGCTTGGCAGAGAGCTCCCGGTCCTGGCGGTCCGCCTGGTCCCACTCCAAGGGAAACGAGATGTTGAACGAAACCAAGTTCGAGTAAGCTGGGCCGCGTTGGCTGTACATCAGCTCGGCGCTGAAGTCCGGTTTTTTTTCGGCCCGCGCCTCATCGACCTCGGCCTGCGCGACGGCTTCCCGCCGGAGCATCGCCGCGATTTCGGGGTGATGGCGGAGTTCCGCTTCCAGGTCGTGCCGGTGCAGGCGCACGACATCCGTCGCGGGCGGCGAGGCCAAGGGTTCATTTCCGCTTGCGCCTACCCAGCGCGACAACCGCGTTTTGGCCGACGTTACTTGTTGCTGTGCCTGTTCGATGCGGTCCTCGATCTGCGCGACGGCCGCCCGCGCTGCGAATACGTCGGCTTGCGAACCCCGCGCGCCGCGATACGCGGCTTCCGCGGCTTGCACTTGCCGTTTCGCCTCGTAGCGTTCGGCGATGAGGAAGGTGTACGACTGTTCCGTGAAGTAGCGATCGAACCAGGCGATCGACGTATCGCGCTCCAGATTTGTTTGTGCCAGCTGCCGGTCCGCCTCGGCCGCTTGCGCCTCCCGCCCATAGCGGTCGCTACGGGCCTCGAGCTTGGCTTCGCGCGTGAACTGCTGCATGACGCTCACCGAACGCATCGTCATGAAGTCTTGCCCGATACTGAAGCGCTCCGGTCCGTTGACCGGCAGATTGTTGACGCCCACGGTGACGGTCGGGTCGGGGCGCTGGCCCGCGGCGACGGCCATGTCCCGCGCCGCCTGCGCCGAGGCCTCGTACGCGGGCAGTTGCTGCGATCGTTGTTCCGCCAGGCGGATCGCTTCGTCGAGCGTGAGCGCCGCTGCATTCCCCGGCGCCGCGTGCACGGACGCGCCCCCAAGGCCCAGCAGCAGTGCAAGGGCGGCACGTGCCGGCGGCATCTTGCGTTCCATGCCGGCGACAGAACTCACGCTCCGTGCGAGCGCGCTCCGTAAGTTTCGAACCATACGATCTCCAAACGAGCTGACGTGTCAGGGGCACGCGCGGCGCAACCAAGGCCGCGCAAACAAGTCGCCGCACAGATGAACGCAGCCGCGATTGGCGGTGGTTCAACGCGTGCGGATCAGGAGATCAAATGAGAAAAACGCAGTGCAGGATCGAATGCGGGGGAGACGTCGTCGGGACGCGCATCCCGGAGCTGGAAAACCGCCGTCCGGAAGCGGACGACTCGAACATTCCCGAGACTTGGTACAACAACCCCGGCGCCGATGCATGGACGAGCGATGCCGATGCGGTGTCCGCAGTTTGGTGACCGTCGCTGCAGTGCTTTGCGCACAAGTTCGGTGCGGATGCATCGGTATGAGTGCAACGGGCGGACCCGTCGTCACCCATCGCCGACATATCCGGCATGGCGGTTTCCGTTCCGGCAGTGGTCATTCGAAGTGCCGCGGATTGCGCCGTTGGAGTGGCACCCGACGTGACGGCGCTCGGCGCTGATGCCGCATGCGAGATTTCCGGGCAAGCGTATGCCGCCACGGCAAGCTGGGCGTAAAGCAAGGCACCGACCGACACTAGGCCGATCGTTCGTTTCAGGGTGCGATGGAAACTCACGAAGCAAATGGTAACACATCAATGTAGGGGTGCGCAATGTCCAGCGGCCTGAGGACGACGCCGGGCGCTACGCCTGGATCGAATCGGTTCTGATGCGATTCGGCTACTCGACGCGGTGCCAAGGAGCAGCAACGGCAGGCCATTGCGATGCCATAGGCGAACAGCAAAAGCGCCCGGAGGCGATGCTCTGCTGATAGGCCGCGAAGGTCAGAACGGATGCCAGCACCGGGGTGCCGCACGGGCCGAGAATCAGCGAAAGCGGTAGGCCAGTGCCGAACGTTGACAGCATTCGAAGTATCGTTAGAATGTACGACTATGAGTCAAACCGCCAAAGACCTTCTGTACGAGCAGGTCGCCCGCGTCGGCAAGGCGCTGGCCAGCCCGAAGCGCCTCGAGATGCTCGAACTGCTGGCGCAGGGAGAAAAGACGGTCGAGACGCTCGCCCGCGAGGCGGCGATCGACGTCAAGCTCGCGAGTGCCCATCTGCGGGTGCTCAAGGAATCGCGACTGGTGCGGTCCCAGCGGGACGGCCGGTTCATTTCCTATCGGCTGGCGGGGGAGGACGTCGCTGGGCTCTGGAGTCGGTTGCACGAAGTGGCGTCGAAGTACCTCGTGGAACTGGAGGTCGCGCTTGGCCAGCTTCTCTCGGGCGCGGAGCAGCTGACCTTGGAAACGCGTGCGAGCCTGGTGGCAAAGGCCGCTCACGGCGATATCGTTGTCCTGGACGTGCGTCCGAACGACGAATACCGGAGCGCCCATCTTCCGCATGCGCGCTCGATCCCCCTTGCGGAGCTCAAGCGGCGCCTCGCGGAACTGCCGAAATCGAAGGATATTGTCGCCTACTGCCGGGGGCCGTTTTGCATGATGGCCACCGAGGCGGTCGGGCTTTTGCGCGCCCGGGGATTTCGCGCCCGCAAGATCGGGGACGGGGTCGCCGAGTGGGCTGCGTCGGGCATGCCTCTGGAGAGGGCGGCCTGAGGGAGGGAAGACCATGAAGTACCTCCTCATTATCAATGGCAGCGATCCCGAGACGATCTGGAACGCGCTGCGCTTCGGTTCAGCGGTGCTATCACGCGGCCACGAAGCGAGCGCCTTCCTGCTCGGGGCAGCAGTCGAAATCGAGCACCTTGGCAACGAACGCTTCGACGTCGGGAAGCTGCTGCTGCGATTCGACGAGCTGGGCGGTGTTGTGCTCAGCTGCACGACGTGCTTACGGCTACGCAAGATGGATGCGGCGGCG
>JAKAFQ010000251.1 GCA_021817875.1 Pseudomonadota bacterium | reverse complement strand
CGAGCGCCGCGCGCGGCAGGCGGTAGGCCGGGATGCCGTCGCGCATCAGCCCGCCGAGCTGCGCGCGGGCTTCGAACAGCGTCACGCGGTAGCCGCGCCGGCGCAGGTGGTAGGCCGCCGACAGGCCCGAGGGCCCTGCGCCGACCACCGCCACGCGCTCGGCACGCTCGCGGGCCGGGTACGGAAACGCCCAGCCCTCGGCGAGCGCGCGGTCGCCGACGTAGCGCTCGAGCTTGCAGATCGCGAGCGCGCCGTCGAGGCCCGCGCGGTTGCACGCCGCCTCGCAGGGATGATGGCAGACCCGGCCGGCCACCGCCGGAAACGGGTTGTTGCGCACCAGGATCTCCCATGCGCCGCGCAAGTCGCCCTCGCGGGTGCGCCCGATCCACGGCGCGATGTCGCCGTTCACCGGGCAGGCGGCGTGGCACGGCGAAGGCGCGCTGATGTGGCGCGGCAGCGAGGCGCGCCAGGTTCCGGTCTTGAAGACTTCGGTGGTTCCGGTCGTCCAGGCAGTCGGCGGGAGGTCGCGGGCGGTCATGCTGCAAGCTCTTGCAGTTGCGCGTCCACCCGGCGATAGCCTTCCGCGCAGGCGGCGACGTTCTCGCGCTGGAGCTTGGGCGCCTGCTCCGCGATCGTGCGCTCGAGCGCTTCGAGCGGCGGCGCGGCGAGCGCGCGCGCGAACGCCCCGAGCAGCACCGAATTGACGATCCGGCCAAGGCCAAGGCGCCGCGCCACCCCGATGCCGTCCACCGGGATGACCGTGTAGCCGGGCAGCGCGGCGGCGAAGTGCTGCGGCTCGCGCGCCGAATTGACCACGATCAGCGTGTCCGGGCGCGCCGCCGCGAGCAGGCGTGCCTCGAGCAGGCTCGCGTCGAAGCACAGGATCGCGTCGGCCTGCTCGATGTCGCAGCGCGCCCGGATCGGGCGGTCGTCGATGCGAATGTAGGAGCTGACCGGGGTCCCGCGCCGCGCGCCGCCGTAGCTGGCGAAGCTCTGCACCTGGCGCCCTTGCGCGAAGAACGCCATGGCGAGCAAGTTGCCGGCGGTCTGCGCGCCCTGCCCGCCCCGCCCCTGGATGATGATCTGCAGCACGATAGGTCCCTTCGCCGATGCCGCGCTTCGCTCGGTGGAATGTACGACGGCAGTGCCAGGGGTCTGTTTGATCTGCAGCAAAGCTCTGTGCGGTCGTGCGCGGTGCGGCGGACCGCGGCGAATAGCGCGTCGGCGGTTGCAGAGAAGCCGTCTGGCCAATTTTCATATTTGGGGATATAAGGGCGGCGAGACAGCGGTATCTGCCATTGCCGCGATGAACGACAAAGCTGTCCACTCGGACGGCCTCGCCACTTTCCGGAAATTCACGGCCCGGCTGCCGGAGTCGTGGCCCGCGTTCCTGCGCCAGCGCCAGTCGCGCCTCGCCCAGCAGGAGCGGAACGGCGTGGCCGCGGAAAAAGTGGCCGAGAACATCGTCGAAGACCTGTTCACCATCGCGCTCGACTGGAGCGTCGGCGACCTCAACAACCAGCTCCAGTACGCTGACATCGTCCTGACGAAGCAAGGCATCAAGCGCCTGCTCGTCGAAGTGAAGCGGCCGGGGGCGCTCCGGTGGGACCAGCCTTCGTTGCACGGCGCGTTGGCGCAGGCTCGCCGCTATGCCGATGAGCAGCGCGTGCGCTCAATCGCCGTGAGCGACGGCACGCTCTTCTATGCCGTGGACATCTTGCACGGGGGCTATCAGCCGCGCGCCCGCCTCTTGCTCGACGCTCCCACATATTCCCTCGACGCGTGGTGGCTGAGCGTGGACGGCATCTATCGTCCGGCCAAGGTCTTGGGCACGGCGGAAGGTGCTCCGCCCGGCCCAGCGCCGTCGACGCCCGAAAGTTCGACTTCCTCGATCGCGGACGGCGTCTTGCTGCATCCGAAGTACAAGCTGCCCGCCGAGTGCTTCGCCTACGTCGGCGATGCGTCCAAACCTCTCACCTGGAAACTGCCGTTCCGGAAGGCGGACGGCAGCGTCGACGAGGCGCATCTTCCCGGAGCCATTCGCGCTGTCGTCTCCAACTATCGCGGCGCGCACGTGAAGGCCGTCCCCGATTCGGCGATGCCGGACGTCCTCGTGCGGCTTGGGAAGGCGGCTGCGGAAATTCAGAGGCTGCCTGGCCAGACGCCGGCACCGCTCAGGAGCTACCAGCAACTTTATGATGCGCTGTATCAGCTGGGACCGTTGAAGGAGGTGCCGCTTTAGGATGGTCAGCGGGCACCTCAACAGAGAGGCTAGCTGGTTCCTAGTCGTTACGCGAGGCCGCAGATGAGTAACGGGCTAGCCGCTGATCTTCGCAATGAGCTTAGAATGAAGCGGTAGCCCCCCGTGTTACTCAAACGGGGGGCGCAAACGGCGCTTGCACCAACCGGAGGGCACCACCCTTGAAGTGGTAGGGGTCGTCGGTTCGAGTCCAATCACGCGTACGAATCTCTCAAGGTCCGCGAGAGACTTGGCGAAGAAGTGCCTACAGGGAGACCGCCAGCGCCTTACCGACGCCCGTCAGGATATATGCCTACAATTGCTGGGTAACGAAATGCCGAGGGGTCCAGCAAATGAAGACACTCACACTGTTCAACCATAAGGGCGGCGTTGGAAAGACAACGCTAACAATCCACCTTGCGGACGCCTTTGCGGATCTCGGCAAGAAGGTTCTACTCGTCGATACCGACCCGCAATGTAACTTATCCGCGTTTTATCTCCCCGAAGACAATCTGGATACCTTGCTCGGCGAGTCTGCAGGGTCAGAAGACGGCCAGACCCTTTGGTCGTCAGTCGAGCCGGTCGTTCACGGAACGGGTGACGTCAAAGATATTGACCCCATTGAAATTCGCGACGGTGTATCACTTCTCGTCGGCGACGTGTTACTCGCCCAGTACGAAGAAGAGTTGCCAGCGGCATGGACGGAGTCGTTTGCGCGCAAGTCGCGCGGGTATTCAGTAATGGGTGCGATGGCAAAGGTAGCCAGAACGATTGCAGAGCAAGTGGGCGCCGACATTGTTATGTACGACGTGGGACCAAATGTCGGGCCGTTGAACCGTGCACTGTTGCTGGATAGCGATTTCTTCATTACTCCTGTTCACACGGACCTTTACTCGCTACGTGCGCTCTCAACCGTCGGCCACTCGATTTCGAAGTGGGTTCAAGACTGGGGCACCGTACGTCAATTGGCAAGCCCCACGGCAAAGAAGACTCTGTTGCTGGGGAGTCCGCAATTTCTCGGGTACGTCGCCTCCGCCTACCAAACATATGGTGGTCGCAAGGCGAAGCCGCACGAGTACTGGGAACGAATGATCCCCTCACGTGTTAAGAGTCGCGTTGTGGACGAGCTCAAGCGCATAAGTGCCGACCTAGTTCCCGCGGCTCCACCATTTAAGCTTGGCGACGTTCCCGACATCCACAGTCTTGCAGCCGCAAGTCAAGAGAAAGGCCTTCCCGTAAGCAAACTGCGCGGGCATGTGAATAGTGGTCACTATCCTACGATCGATGCTCTGCATGAGCGGTTCCTCGATATCGCTCGCTTGATAACACGCCGTATGGGGGTCTAATGGCCACGTACCCTCCGCCAAACCCAGAGATTGTCGAGGCATGCGTCGCCGCCTACGAAGAACAGCGCCACAATCTGAGAATCTTCGCGACGGGAGTACGTGACTTCTTCGCGGCCCACCCTACGCTTGCCTCCGGAGCATTTCCTACAATTCACTCCGTTAAATTTCGCCTGAAAGATCGTGACCACTTACGCTCAAAGATCGTTCGCAAGAAGGTCGACGAGAATCGCGACATTAACACCGAGAACCTCTTCCAGGAGGTAACTGACTTGGCCGGCGTCCGTGTGCTTCATCTACACATGGCGCAATTCATCGCTATCAATGCCGCCATCCATCAACAGGTAGAGGGTGGTCATTGGTTTCTTTTTGAAACTCCGATGGCCTATACCTGGGACCCCGATTCTGTTCAGTTCTACCAGGATCTGGGACTGTCCACACAGATCAAAGAGAGCCGCTACACCAGCGTTCACTATGTCGTAAAGCCGAATGACACGTTGCCGATTTCATGCGAGATTCAAGTCCGCACGCTGTTCGAGGAGATTTGGGGAGAGATCGACCACGCGATCAACTACCCTCTGCCCTCCGAGACTTTAGCCTGTAAGGAGGAATTGCGCGTTCTCGCTAAGATGGTCGGCGCTGGAACACGTCTCTGTGAGGCCATATTCAAGTCACACAGGGCCGGCACTGCGTAACTTAAAAGAATCTCGTCGCAATATAACGTTGTTATGCTTCGCCACATCACTTCGACCTTTGCGCAATGATCCTTCAGTCTGCCGGGCGCAGGAGGTCGTTGGTTTAGCAAGCGGCGACCCTCAAAAACGGACTTTACTAATGTCCACGCGGTTGCGTCTAAGGGGAGCAGGTCACGGGGCGCTGAATATGAAAATCTCCATTATTATTTTGATATCTATGCTAACCCCGCTTCGTTGTTTTGCTGCTGACGCAGGCAGCCATGATGGTACCTGGTGGGGAAACATGTCACACGAAAGCAAACTTGGCTACATCCTAGGCTACTGGGATGGTGAACTAAGTGCTCATTCAGCTTGCACTTTCTTTTGGCAATTCCAGCCAGCACTCGCGCCTACGAAGGCATGCGGGAATTTCATCGAGTCCCGAGAGAAAGTTGTCGAGTCAGCGCCATCTTGGAAAGGGACCGCAGGACAGGTTGAGGAAGGGCTCAATGCGCTCTACTCCGACTATAGAAACCGCTTGGTACAAGTCCAACATGCGCTGATTATCGTGAACCATCAAATCAGTGGAGAACCAGACGAAGAAATCCAGAAAATGATTGAGTTCTGGCGAAAGACTGATGCGCAGTAATCCTCCTGCGCAATGACCCAAATCCCTTCGGAAAAGCGACCCCTCGTGGGGCCACACCTGCGACGCTCCGATTCCCTCGATTAAGCCAGTTCGATTTCTAAGGAACGTCTGAACAAGATGCCTGCGAGTCGGCGGCGAGGCGAATTGCTCGCTCGGAAGCGGTGCGACACACGTTCATGCGTCGATTCCCTGTCGTGAACGCCGTTTTCCGTCCCATTTGCCCCTCATTTCGCGAACTGCGGACGCAATGCTCCCGTCATCGCCAACAATCGTCGGCGTGACCTGCCCAGGTTCTTAGGACCGATCTTAACTTGAGAGAATGGCTCCCGCAGCCAGAAAGGGAGCCGATGAAGAAGAGCCGATTTACCGACGAACAGATGGTCGCGATCCTGCGAGAGGCCGACAAGGTGCCGGTGGCCGATGTCGCGAAGAAGCATAAGGTCAGCGAGCAGACCATCTACACCTGGAGGAAGCGCTTCGGAACGCTGGAGCCCGCAGACGTGAAGCGGCTTCGCCAGCTCGAAGCCGAAAACGCGAAGTTGAAGAAGCTCGTTGCCGAGCGCGATCTCGAGATCGAGACGATGAAGGAGATCAACCGGCGAAAGTGGTGAGCTCGCAGGCGCGCCGCGAGCAGGTCGCGCTCGCTTGCGAGCGCGGCCATTCGAAGCGGCGCGCTTGCGAGCTGATGGGCGTTGCCCGCTCGGGGCTTGGGTACCGGTCTGTCCGTGCCGAGCGCGATCGGCCGACGCTGGAGGCGATGAAGCGCTTGGCGGCACAGTACCCGCGCTACGGCTACAGGAGGATTCGGGTGTTCCTCAGACGAGAAGGCCGCAGCCTGAGCCGTCACCGGGCGCATCGCCTGTGGCGCCTGGCGGGGCTGCAGCTGCCCCGTAGGCGGCCTCGCCGGCGTGTGGCCGCATCACGTCCACGGCCGCTGCCCGCCTTCGGCCCGAACCAGGTCTGGGCCTACGACTTCGTGTTCGACGGCTGCGCCAACGGCCAGAAGCTCAAATGCCTGACGGTGATCGACGAGTTCACCCGGGAGTGCCTGGCGATCGACGTTGCCGGCTCCATTCGCTCGAGCCGCGTGATCGAGATCCTGAGCCGCCTGATCTCCGGGCGCGGCGCCCCGCGCTATCTTCGCTCGGACAACGGCCCCGAGTTCGTCAGTCACGCGATCCTCGAGTGGCTCGCCAAGGAGCGCATCGAAACGGCGCTGATTGACCCCGGTAAACCCTGGCAGAACGGCGCTGACGAGAGCTTCAACGGCAAGTTCCGAGACGAGTGCCTGTCGCTGGAGTGGTTCCGTAGCCGCGCCGAAGCGAAGGTCGTCATCGAAATCTGGCGTCGCCACTTCAATCACGTCCGTCCGCATTCGAGCCTCAAAGACCTGACCCCGATCGAATTCAAAGCGCGTTACGATTCCGTCAACCAGGGAGCCGTTCCCCAGTTATGAATGGTCCGAAGATCCCTGGGCAGGTCAGGCGCGCCATCCACAGGTTCGAGAGGGCAAACAGCGTGATCACGTGCGCCGTATTCTTCGCCAGGCCCCGGAAGCGCACCTTCACGAGCCCGAACTGGCGCTTGATCACGCGGAAGGGGTGCTCCAC
>JAKAFQ010000250.1 GCA_021817875.1 Pseudomonadota bacterium | reverse complement strand
AACAGCGCGAGCAGCGCCCAGGATTCACCGGTCATCAGAACTTCTCCGGCCTGAACAGCGCGTAGAGCAGATAGGCGCTCAGGCCGAGGGCAATCAGGCCGCTGATCACATGAACGGCGCTCATGCGTCGCCTGCCAGCCGGGCGATCGCCCAGACCATCCCATGGGTCACGGCGTAAAGCGCCAGGATGATGAGAATGAAGACGAGGTCCACGTCCGCTCCTCCTCGGCCAGGTCTCTTCGGCCAGGCCTCTTCGACCGCACGATGCGACCCACGCTAGCCCGGCCGGTGTGAGGAGCGGGTAAGAAATCCGGGACACCGGCGGCACAGACGAGCCTGGACAACGCCGTCGAGTCACGGTAAATCCTGGTGCCGCATGCTGGCCTCGTCATTTCGTGCCTATCCTGCCGTGCGTCCCGGCGACCGGGTCGCCGTGGTTGCGCCGGCGGGACCTTTCGATCGTGCCGCGTTCGAGGCGGG
Organism: Pseudomonadota bacterium; assembly: GCA_021817875.1. The sequence continues at coordinate 6,049 of JAKAFQ010000250.1, read as the reverse complement.
AGTGGCGGCGATCGCCGATCGCTACCGCGTCCATTACGACTCGGGAATACTCTCCCGCCAGCGCTACCTCGCGGGCAGCGACGTGCGACGCCTCGCCGAGCTTTCGGCCGCCCTGGCCGACCCGCAGGTGAAGGGCGTGTTCTGCGCCCGCGGCGGGTATGGCGCACTGCGGCTGCTCGCCGGTCTCGATCGGGTGTCGCTGTCGGCGAAACCGCTGATCGGTTTCTCGGACATCGTCGCCATCCATGCCTGGCTGCAGCGTGAAGGTCAGGTCAGCATTCACGGACCGGTTCTGACCCAGCTCGGCAAGCTCGGCGCGCCGGTCCACGAGCGGCTGTTCTCGCTGCTGGAAACCCCCTCGCCCGCCCCGCCCCTGCAGGGGACGGAAACGTACGTCGACGGTGTGGTCGAAGGACCGCTGCTCGGCGGCAATCTCGCGGTCCTGACGCGGCTGCTCGGGACGCCCTTCCTGCCAGCGCTCGATGGGGCGGTCCTGCTGCTCGAGGACGTCGGCGAGCGGCCGTACCGGCTGGATCGCATGTGGACCCACCTCGGTCTGGCCGGGATCTTCCGCCGCATCCGCGGCATCGTCCTCGGCTCGTTCACCGGCTGCGAGGAGCGCGATGCCGGCTACACCAGCGGCGAGGTTCTGCGGGACCTCGCGGCGGCCACCGGCCTGCCGTGCGCGGCGGGCTTTCCCATCGGGCATGGCGAGCGCAACGAACCGGTGCCGCTCGGGGTCCGGGTGCGGCTCGAGGCCGGCGCACGCCGCCTGAGCTTTCTCGAGAGTGCCGCCCGCTGAAGGCTCTCTGAACGGCAGTTCCCCGAGGCGCTTCCGCAATGGCCCGGTTTCCTTCAGGATACCGCCGGTTCAACCCCTGATTGCGAGCCCCATGCAGCATCGAGCGGACATCGAGCGGGTCCTGAAGCGCTCCCCCGTCATGCCGGTGGTCGGCCTCGAGGATGCGACACTCGCGCCGGCACTGGCCCGGGCCTTCGTCCGCGGCGGCATCCGAGTCATCGAGGTCACGCTACGCAGCCCCGCGGCCCTCGAGGCGATCGAGGCGATCGCACGTGAGGTGCCGGAAATCACGGTCGGTGCCGGGACGGTGCTGTCCGAGGCCGACCTGCGTGCCGCCGCCCAGGCAGGCGCGACATTCGCGATTTCCCCGGGCGCCACTCCGGCACTGCTCGAGGCGGGCCTGCACGCGCCCATCGCCTATCTGCCGGCGATCGCGACCGCCTCGGAGCTGATGGCGGGTCTGGGGCTCGGTTATCACTGCTTCAAGTTTTTTCCCGCCGCTGCGGCAGGCGGCACGGCACTCCTCAAGGCGTTCGCCGGTCCGTTTCCCCAGGCGCGATTCTGCCCGACGGGCGGTATCACGCAGGGTACACTCAGGTCGTATCTCGAGCTGCCCAACGTCCTGTGCGCAGGCGGCTCGTGGCTCGCCCCGGCCGAAGCGCTCGCCGCACGCGACTGGCGGCGGATCGAGGCCCTGGCGGCGCTGGCCGCGGACTCGAGAACTTAAGCGGTTGCACACCGTCGAATCGCCCATCCGTTCCCCAAGCCCGCCAGGCGACACACCATGCCGAGCCGAGCCCGACTGCTTCCACTGGCCGCGTTGCTCGCGATCAGCCTCACGGGCTGTGCCTCGCAGCGGCTGGCCGTCACGGCACCGCCCGGGGTCGCGCTGAGCGGGAACTGGGCGCTCGACCCGGTCGCCAGCGGCGACATCGCCCAGACCGCGGCGCGCCTGCAGGCGCAGATCGACAAGGCACATCACGTGCGACAACATGCGCGGCCGGCAGACACTTTCGGCCGTCTCGCCGGGCGCAGACCGGACCAGCGTCCAGGCGATTCCGACGAAGCCCCCGGAGCCGGCCACCGTTCGGACCGGCGGGCGGCCGCCCCCGCGGTCCCGGCCGGCGCCCCGCTGCCGGGTGCGGCCCTGGTGCGGGAGTTCCTCGCCAATGTGCCGGGCGGCTACCTGCGGATCTCGGTGGCACCGGGCTCCTTCCGGGTCACTTCCGAGAACGGGTCACAGCAGTACTCGCCCGGGGTCGAGACGGCCGTGGAATTGGGCGAGGCGAGCGCGGAGCAGACCTGCGGCTGGAAAGGCCGCCACTTCATCATCGACACCCAGCCGCTTTGGGGGCCGGTGCTCACGCAAAGCTTTGGCCTCGCGCCCGGTGGCAGACTGGTGGTTTCGGTGCAACTGCACGGCCAGGGAATCGACGCCGTGCTGACGCTGCGGTACCAGCGCACGCGGCAGACACCTTCCGCTGTACTGCCGACGAGCGATTAGGCCGGTGCCGGCCGCACGCCCGGCACCCGAGGCACTGCGCGGGCACGTCCGCCGCCCGGTGCCGCAGGGACCCCTGGCCGGTCACTGCAGCGCAAAGCCCCAGGCCGCGGCCATGACCGCCATGGCCACGAGGCCTGTGAGCCACTGGGGCAGCCGCACGAGCAGGTGATCGATCCTCGGCTGGGCGACCGACCAGCCGAACACACCCCCGAAGCCGAAACCCAGCAGATGCGCCATCACGTCGGTGTGCTTCCCGGCGGTCCCCAGCCAGGCGAGCAGCACCACCCCGGCGCCGAGCGGCGCCCAGCGGCGCAGCCAGCCCTGTGAACCGGCCGCTCCCAGCCGCCAGGTATGCGCCGCCATCAGGCCGAGCGCGGCGAACACCGCGGTCGACGCGCCGGCGGAACGGTACCCGGGCGGCGCGGCGAGCCCCTCCACCAGGTTGGCCAGCCCTCCACCGGCGACGATGAGCAGCCAGGCAGTGCCGGCGCCGAACTGCTGGCCGGCGAGATACCCGAACCAGATCCCCCCGAGCAGGTTGCCCGCGAGGTGGACACCGCTCAGATGCAGCGTCAGAGCGGTCCAAGCGCGCCACCACTGCCCGCTCTGCACGCCCGCCCCGTACAGATCGCCTCGCGCAAACGCGTCGAGACGCACCAGGCCGTTGGAGATCACGTAAGCGACACCCAACAGCCACGCGCCGTAGCACACGCAGCCCACCCAGGCGTTGGGATAGCGCCGCATCGACGGCGGTGATGGCTCCACGGGACGATTCTCGAGCTCGTACCGGGCCAGGTGCGCCATGGCCCGCGACACATCGCTGTCGGCCACCTGCAGCAGAAAAGCGCCGTCGTACGCGACCACACGGTTGGCGATGCCGACGGCGCCGAGCATGAAGGAGCGGTCGTCGCAGCCGGCGCGGCGAGAGGATCGGTAGACCTCGACCTCCGGCTCCATCACCCGGCGACGGATCCCGACGGCCACGCCCAGCGCATCGCCCCGAGAGACCTCACCACCATTTCACCGGACGGCGCATCGGGACACGGCAATCCCCGGGCGGGCCGCGGGCGAGGCACGCGGCTCGCACCGCAGCCGCACGCCCGCGCCCCGAACCCCCGGGCGGTCGGGACCGCCGGCGGTGGGACGAGTGCAGGAATCGCAGCCGAGAAGGGGCGCAGCATGGTGGTACGGCCATCTTAACCCGCGTAAACTACGTATGTTCCACCGCCGGTTGCGGTGGGACGCTGCTGAAACGCAGCCCCGCGCCGTCTCTGCGCACCCGGATGAACGATACCCTGCCCTTCGACCGCGAACTCCTGCGCCGTTACGACCGGCCCGGGCCGCGTTATACCTCCTACCCGACGGCACCGCAGTTTCAGCCGTCTTTCGGTGCAGCACAGCTGCGCGAGCACATACGGCTGAGCAATGCCGCCGCGCGAACGCTCTCGATCTACGCGCACATGCCCTTCTGTGTCAGCCCGTGCTTCTACTGCGGCTGCAACCGGGTCATCACGCGCGATGCGGCCCGGGGCGAGCGGTATCTGGAGCGGTTGCTGGCGGAAGCGGCGCTGCTCGGACCGCTGTTCGAGCGGGGCCGGGAGGTGGTGCAGATGCATCTGGGCGGCGGCACGCCCAATTTTTTCCGCCCGGCACAGATCGGCAGGCTCGTCGATGCGCTGGCGCGCCAGTTCCGCCTCAGCACGCGCCCCGAGCGGGATTTTTCCATCGAGCTCGATCCGCGCACGGTTCGACCGGATGATATCGCGGCGCTGGCGGCCCTCGGCTTCAATCGCGCCAGCCTCGGCGTGCAGGACTTCGATCCGCAGGTGCAGAGGGCCGTCAATCGCATCCAGACCGTGGACGAGACCTTGGCGGTGATCGAGGCCTGCCGCGCAAGCGGCATGCGCTCGGTCAACGTGGATCTGATCTACGGCCTGCCCTTGCAGACGCCCGAGGGCTTCGATGAGACGCTGGGCACGATCGTCGGGGCGCGGCCCGACCGGCTGGCGGTCTACGGCTATGCGCATCTGCCGGAGCTGTTCAAGCCGCAGCGCCAGCTCGACGCCACCTTCCTGCCCCACCCCGAGACCCGCATCCGGCTGCTGCAACTCTCCATCGAGCGGCTTTCGGCCGCCGGCTACCGCTACATCGGCATGGACCACTTCGCGCTGCCGTCCGACGATCTCGCCCGCTCCCAGCAGGCCGGCGGACTGCACCGCAACTTCATGGGCTATACCACCCATGCCGACTGCGATCTGCTCGGGCTCGGTGTGAGCGCCATCAGCCACATCGGCGCCAGCTTCAGCCAGAACCACCGTGACCTGCCGGCATGGGAGACGGCGATCGACGCCGGAAAGCTGGCCGTGCTCCGGGGCCTGACGCTCGATGAGGACGACAGGCTGCGGGCCGAGGTCATCCAGCGCCTCATGTGCCAGGGCAGGATCGACCTCCCGGCCGTGGAGTCCCGATACGGCATCGAGTTCAGCCGTTATTTCGCCGAGGCGCTGCACAAGCTCGCGCCCCTCGCCGCCGACGGCCTGGTCCGGCTCGGTCCGGCGGCGATCGAGGCGACGCCACGCGGACAACTGCTGCTGCGCCTCATCGCCATGTGCTTCGATCGGTATCTGCAGGCCCCCGGGACCGAGAGCACGGCCCCGCGCTATTCCAAGGTGGTGTGACCCGCGGGCCGGGGCCGGCGCTAGAGGCGGATCCGCTGCCACGCCCGGGATCGCCACCGCCAGAACAGCGCCGTGCCGAGCAGCACCACGTAGACGATGACGGCCCCCCAGCCGCCGCGCGCGCCCAAGCCGTACTGTGGCAGGAAGTGAAGCCAGCCCTGCCCCGGGGCGAAGGTCAGAGCGTACGCCAGCGGCAGGAAAATCAACCAACACACCGGAAACATCAGCGCTGCCGGAATCCGGACATCACCGGCACCGCGCAGGCACATGCTGCTGCCGAGGTTGAGCCCGTCGAAGAACTGGTATGCCGCCGCCAGCCACAGCAGCTGCGCACCGAGATGCGCGGCGGCGGCCGACCCCGCGTCGTGAGCGGCGGTAAACAGCGGCATGAGCCACGGTCCGAACACGGCGAGGATCACGCCGATACCGCCCATCACGAGCGCCGCGAGCAGGATCACCCGCGTGCCGAGACGCAGCGCCCACTGGCGGTCGCCCGCCCCGATCGACTGTCCCACCAGCGTCGCGGCGGCGGTGGCGATGCCGATCCCCGGCATGTAGCACATGGAGGTCAGGACCGTGACCATTTGGGTCGCCGCGCCCGCCACGGTGCCATAGCGCACCTGCATCATCTGGAACACGGAAAATCCCAGCACGTCCGCCGCCGGCATCAATCCCATCGGCAGACCCAGGCGCAGATGGCGCCGGATGCGCTGCCAGACCGGCCGCCAGGTGAGATGAGAATGGAACGAGGCCCGGAACGGCGCCCGCAGGAACAGCACGAATCCCAGCGCGAATCCCACGGCCTGCGCGACGTTGCTCGCCCAGGCCGAGCCGGCCACCCCCCATCCCATGTGGAAGATGAACAGGTCGTTGAACAGCGCGTTGGCGATGGCGGCGGCGGCCGCCACCGCGAAGCTGACACGGGTACGGCCGATGCCGTTGAAGAAACCCATCATCGCCCAGGCCGCCACGGCGAACGACGCGCCGCCGATGCGCGGGAACCAGAACTGCAGCGCCAGGTGCTCGATGCGCGGGCTGAACCCGAAAGGCATCAGGATGAGGCCT